>CAMPJU010000122.1 GCA_946886995.1 uncultured Lysobacteraceae bacterium | reverse complement strand
CTGAAGGAGCGCGACCCGGCCGCGAAGTTCGCGGCGTTGCGGGGCAGCGACCACCCGCAGGCGCGGTTCCTGTGGGCGGTGTTCCGCGACCTGTTCCACTACAGCGCGGTGCACCTGGGCGACATCGCCACCACCGCGCGCGACATCGACCTGGCGTTGCGCTGGGGCTACGGCTGGTCGCTCGGCCCGTTCGAGGCGTGGCAGTCCGCGGGCTGGAAGGCCGTCGCGGAGTGGATCGCCGAGGACATCGTCGCCGGGAACGCGATGAGCGACGCGGCGCTGCCCGACTGGGTGTTCGACGGGCGCGATGGCGTGCACGGCGCCGAAGGCAGCTACAGCCCTGCGCAGGACGCCAAGCTGCCGCGCCCCGCGCTTGCCGTGTACCGGCGCCAGCGCTTCCCCGACCCGGTGCTGGGCGAACGCACGGATCCGGGCGAGACCGTCTTCGAGAACGACGGCCTGCGCGCCTGGACGGACGGCGACGGTGTGCTGGTGGCGTCGTTCCGGACCAAGATGCACACCGTCGGCGACCAGGTGCTTGCCGGCCTGCAGGAAGCGATCGGGATCGCCGAGCGCGACTTCCAGGCCATGGTGGTCTGGCAGCCGAAGGAGCCGTTCTCCGCGGGCGCCGACCTGGCCGGCGCGCTGGGTCTGTTGCAGTCGGGCGACGTGGCCGGGTTCGAAGCGATGGTCGCGGACTTCCAGGCGACCAGCCAGCGCATCAAGTACGCACTCGTCCCGGTCGTGGCGGCGGTGCGCGGACTGGCGCTGGGGGGCGGGTGCGAGTTCCAGATGCACGCCGCGCACGCGGTCGCGCACCTGGAAAGCTACATCGGGCTGGTGGAGGCCGGGGTCGGGCTGCTGCCGGCCGGCGGCGGACTGAAGGAACTGGCCGTGCGCGCCTCGCGTGCCGCGGGACCCGGGGGCGACGTGCTTGCGGAACTGAAGCCGGCGTTCGAGGCGGTGGCCATGGCCAAGGTCTCGACCTCCGCCGTCGAGGCCAGGGGGCTGGGCCTGCTGCGCCAGGAAGACACCCTGGTGATGCATGCGCACGAGCTGCTGCACGTCGCGCGGACCCGCGCACTGGCAATGGCCGGGTCGGGGTACCGCCCGCCGCTGCCGGAGCGCCGGGTCGAGGTCGCCGGCGACGTCGGGATCGCCACGCTGCGGATGCTGCTGGTGAACATGCGCGAGGGCCGCTTCATCTCGGCGCACGACGAGGAAGTCGCCACGCGGATCGCCACGGTCCTGTGCGGCGGCGAGGTCGACCGCGGCTCGATCGTCGACGAGGACTGGTTGCTGCGGCTGGAACGCGAGCACTTCGTCGCCCTTGCGCGGATGCCGGCAACGCAGGAACGCATCGCGCACATGCTCAAGACCGGCAAGCCACTGAGGAACTGACGATGACCCGCCAACTGCAGGACGCCTACGTCGTCGCCGCCACCCGCACGCCCGTCGCCAAGGCCCGCGGCGCGTTCCGCAACACCCGCCCCGACGACCTGCTCGCGCACGTGCTGCGCGAAATCGTGGCGTCGGCGCCGGGCATCGACCCCGAGCGCATCGCCGACGTCATCGTCGGTTGCGCGATGCCCGAGGGCGAGCAGGGCATGAACGTCGCCCGGATCGGCGCGCTGCTGGCCGGGCTCCCGCATGGCGTCCCCGCACAGACGATCAACCGGTTCTGTTCGTCCGGCCTGCAGGCGGTGGCGCTGGCGGCCGACCGGATCCGGCTCGGCGAGGCCGACCTGGTCCTGGCCGGCGGCACCGAGTCGATGACGATGGTGCCGATGATGGGGAACAAGGTCGCGCTCTCGCCTTCCGTGTTCGAGCGCGACGAGAACGTGGCGATCGCCTACGGCATGGGGATCACCGCCGAGAACGTGGCGGCGCAATGGAACGTCTCGCGCGAGGACCAGGATGCGTTCGCACTCGCTTCCCACGAAAAGGCCCTCGCGGCGATCGCGGCCGGCGAATTCCGCGACGAGATCTCGCCGGTCACCGTGGTGGCGCGCGAGCCCGACCTCGGCGGCAATGCGGTCCGTGTCCGGGAGACCGTCGTCGACACCGACGAGGGGCCGCGCGCGGGGTCGTCGCTGGCGGCGCTGGCGAAGCTCAAGCCGGTGTTCCGCAACGGCGCGGCCGGCGGCACGGTTACCGCCGGCAATGCCTCACAGATGAGCGATGGCGCGGCCGCGGTGCTGCTCGCCTCGGAACGCGCCGTGCGCGAGCATGGCCTCACTCCCCTCGCCCGCTTCGCAGGCTTCGCCGTCGCCGGGGTCAAGCCCGAAGTGATGGGCATCGGCCCGATCGCGGCGATCCCGAAGGCGCTGGCGATCGCGGGGTTGACCCTGGACCAGATGGACTGGATCGAGCTCAACGAAGCGTTCGCCGCGCAGGCACTCGCGGTGATCCGCGACGTCGGGCTGGACCCTTCGAAGGTGAACCCGCTCGGTGGCGCGATCGCGCTGGGCCATCCGCTGGGCGCGACCGGCGCGGTCCGCACCGCGACGATCGTCCATGGCCTGCGCCGCCGGAAGCAGCAGTACGGGATGGTGACGATGTGCATCGGCACCGGCATGGGCGCGGCCGGGATATTCGAGGCGGTCTAGCCGCCCTCGCGCCAATCCTTCCAGGCGTCCAGGCCCTGCAGCCACCAGTAGCGAAACTGCGCGGCCACAAGACCCGCGGGCTTTAGTGCCGACACCAGGCCGTAGTCGCAGAGTTCGCGCCAGCGGGTGTCGCCTTCCGCGATGGCCGATGCCAGCAACTCGCCAGCGAACGCCGTCGGCGCCACGCCATGCCCGCCAAACGCCTGGGCGAGCCAGAGGTCGTCGTCGACCAGGCCGACCTGCGGCATCTCGTGGCGCGCGTAGCTCATCAACCCCGACCAGGCATGGTCGATGCGCACGCCTTCCAGTTGCGGGAACACCGCCAGCAGGTCGCGCCGCAGGAGTCGTGCGACGGCTTCCGGGTCGCGCTCGAGGATCGAGATGCGCCCGCCCCACAACAGCCGGGTGTCGGCCATCGGCCGGTAGTAGTCGAACGCGAAGCGCGTGTCGTAGACGGCTGCCCGGGTCGCCATCGCTTCATGCAGCCGGTCGCCGAGCGGCTCGGTCGCCATCGCGTACGTGGCGATCGGCAGCACTCCGGCATCGACGCGGTCGCGCAGGCCCGAGAGGTAGCCACCACAGGCGAGCACGACGCGACGCGCGCGCACGCTGCCGCCCGGCGTGTCGACCCGCCACCCGCTGCCTTCGCGCACCAGGCCGGTCGCGGGAGATCGCTCGTGCAACGCGGCGCCCAGGGAAGCCGCGGCGCGGGCGATGCCCTGCAGGTACTTCAGCGGATGGAAGTGGAACGCGCGCGGCTCGAACAGCGCATCGGAATATCGCGTCGTGCGGAGTTGCGCGCGCAGGTCCGCGCGCGGCACCCATTCCCACTCGACGCCGAAGTGGTCGGCCAGCAAACGCTGCCGCGTGCGCAGCACCTCGGGGTCGTCGAACCAGTTGGCCCAGAGGACGCCCGCGTCGGTGCGCTCGCAATCGATGCCGAAGCGGTCGATGCGGCCACGGATCAGCTCGACCGCGTCCGTGGTACCGGCGTACAGCGCGCGGGCGCGGACCGGCCCGAGGTCGGCCAGCAGGCGATCCTCCCCGCGGGAGAATCCGCCGAACACGAAGCCCCCGTTGCGACCCGACGCGCCACGCCCGAGGCGTTCCGCCTCGAGCAGCACCACGCCGCGGTGCCCGCGTTCGACCAGCCCGAGCGCCGTGTTGAGCCCGGCGAAGCCGCCGCCCACCACGCAGGTGTCGCATTCGACGTCACCCGCCAGCGCGGCATGCTCGCGACCATGCGCGGCGGTGGAGCGGTAGTAGTCGGTCGGTTCCACGGCGGTCGTCCCGGTGCGGGACCGCCACGTTAGCGCGGAGACACGCCGCGGTCAGCCCAGTTCGCGCACGCCGAGTTCGTACAGCGCCTTCTCCATCACCTCGCGCGCCTCCACGCTCAGCCGCTCATGGTCCAGCGCGTGCCGGATCGTCGCCTCGACCAGGCCGATATGGGTGCCGCAATCGAACCGCGTGCCCTGGAAGCGGAACGCGTCCACCGCTTGCCCGGCAAGCAGCGTCGCGATCGCGTCGGTGAGCTGGATCTCGCCGCCGGCACCGGGCGTGGTGGCCTCCAGCAAGTCGAACACCTTCGGATCGAGGATGTAGCGCCCGACCACGGCCAGCGTGCTGGGCGCCTGCTCCGGGCTCGGCTTCTCGACCATGGACGTGATCCGCCCACGGCGTCCTTCGAAGGCTTCCGTGGCGACGATGCCGTAGCTGCCCGTCTGCGACCGCGGCACGTCCTGCACCGCGATCATGCTTGCGCCGGTGGCCTCGGCGGCGTCGGCCATCTGCTTGAGCGCGCCATCGCCACCGCGGTTCCAGATCAGGTCGTCGGGCAGGATCACCGCGAACGGTTCGTCGCCCACCACGGGTTTCGCGCACAGCACCGCATGCCCGAGCCCGAGTGCCTCGGCCTGGGTCACGAACACGGCGCGCACGCCCTCGGGCAGCACGTTGCGGACCAGCGCCAGCTGTTCGGTCTTGCCGGCACGCTCGAGCTTCTGTTCCAGCTCGTAGGCCTTGTCGAAGTAATCGGCGACCGCGTGCTTGTAGCGGTTGGTGATGAACACCAGCGTGTCGCACCCGGCCTCGATCGCCTCGTCGACCGCGTACTGGATCAGCGGCCGGTCGATGACCGGCAACATCTCCTTGGGGACGGTCTTGGTGGCAGGAAGGAACCGGGTACCGAGACCGGCAACGGGAAAGACCGCCTTGCGGATCCTGCGGTGCCCGCCCATCAAAGCTTCCGTGCGTGGCGGGCCGGGAACGCGACCACCGTGGCGCCGGCGCCTTCGGCATCGCGCCCCGCCGGCGCGAACTCGGGCACCGCCTGTCGCAGCAGCGACGCAAGCGACTCGGCGTCGTAGCGCACGCTGGCGGAACGCAGCTCGACCAGCGCCGTGCCGATCGCCTCGGCTGAGATGCCGCGCTGGTCGGCCTGGAGGATCTGCGGGTGCGAGGTCGGCCGGTAGGACTCCTCGGCGTGGAAG
>CAMPJU010000121.1 GCA_946886995.1 uncultured Lysobacteraceae bacterium | reverse complement strand
CCGGCGGCGCGCGCCTGCTCGTAGGTCGGCAACAGGCTGGCCGCGCGCTGGCGCATTTCGTCGATGCGTGCGCGCGGATCCGGGTGCGTGGAAAGGAATTCCGGCTGGCGCGATCCGCCCGCCGCGATCATGTTTTCCCAAAGGCCCACGGCGGCGCGCGGGTCGAATCCGGCCTGCGCCATCAGCCGCTGGCCGACGACGTCGGCTTCGGTTTCCTGGGCCCGCGAGCCCGGCAGCAGGAACCCGGTCTGGGCGAGGAGGCCGCCACCCTGCACCGCGAGCTGCTCGTACCCGGTGCCGCCGAGGAGCGCCCCGACCAGGCCGAGCACGCCCTGCGCGCCAGCCTGCCGGGTGATCCGCTCGTCATGGTGGCGGGACACCACGTGGCCGATCTCGTGGGCGATCACCCCGGCCAGCTGGTCCTGGTTGCGGGCCACGTCGAAGATCCCGGTGTAGACGCCGACCTTGCCGCCGGGCAGCGCGAATGCATTGGTCTCGCCATCGACGAAAACCGCGCTCTCCCATCCCATCTGTCGCCAATCGGCCGGCAACTGGCCGACAACTGCATTCACTACGCAGCGAACGTACGACTGCTGGCTGCCGCCGGCCAGCTGCTTCTGGGCCTTGAGTTCGGCGAATGCCCGGGCCCCGAGCTGGTTCAGTTCGGCCTGTGAGACGGCACCGACGTACTGGGTCCGACCGGTCGGGGACGTGGTGGTGGCGCAGGCGGCCACGCCGCAGGTGATGGCGACGGACAGCAGCAGGGGCTTCAGGGCGCGCATGGGGGAGGGTCCTTCCGAAGCATGTGGGGGCCTGCATTCTTGCCCCCGGCCCATTGAAGGCCGCGTCAACCCCAATTTATGTGCGCGCCATGGGCGGCGCCCGGCGGGATCACCCCAGGGTCGGAAACTCCGCGCGCGCGAAGGCCGCCCGCTCCGCCGCCGTCGCGGGCAGTCCGCGGCCGTCGCGCAGGGCCTCCACGGTGCGCAGCCGGTGCAGCAGCCCGTTGCCGTTCGCGATCTGGATCGCCAGGCCCGGCCGCGCGTTCAATTCGAGGATCAGCGGCCCGCGCTCGCGGTCGAGCACGAAGTCGACGCCGATGTAGCCCAGGCCCGCCAGGTCGCAGCACCGCGCCGACATCTCCAGGAGATCGTCCCAGTGCGGGATCGCCAGGCCCACCAGCGGGTGTTCGGTATCGGGGTGCTCGCGCACCACCTCCGTGCCGAACACGCCGCGCCGCGTCGTCCCGGTGGGCAGGTCGATGCCGACGCCGATCGCACCCTGGTGCAGGTTCGCCTTGCCATCGGACTGGCGGGTGGGCAGGCGGATCATGGCCATCACGGGCACGCCCAGGAACACGATGATGCGGATGTCGGGCACGCCCTTGTAGCTGACGTTCTCGAACACGGGGTCGAACTGCACGCGGTACTCGACCAGCAGGTGGTCGGGCTGGCCGCCCAGCGAGTACAGGCCCGACAGGCCGTTGGAGAGATGGTGGTCGAACTCGCCACGCGGCATCAGGTTGCCGCTGCTGCGGCGATAACGATCGCCCTTGCGGCCGGTGACCACCAGGATGCCGTCACCGCCGGAGCCGTGCGCCGGCTTGACCACGAAGCCCTCGGTGCAGCCCTCGAGCCGCGCGTGCAGTTCGCCGATCTCGTGCTCCTCGCGCACCACGGCGTACAGGTCCGGCACGGGCAGCCCCGCGGCGATCGCCAGCTTCTTGGTCAGCAGCTTGTCGTCGACGCGCGGATAGTTGCGTCGCGGGTTGTACTGCAGCACGTAGCCGGCATTGCGCCGGTTGATGCCCAGCAACCCGATGGCGTCGAGCCTGCGTGCAATGGCGAGCGGGTTGAGCACGCGGCTAGACCTTGGCGGCTGGCGGCGGGGTGATCGGGTCGGGGTCCGCCTCGCGTTCGCGGGCCAGCACGCGGAAGCGGTAGAGCTCCGTCAGGCGATAGCCGGAATAGCGTCCGAGCAGCAGGCAGCCGGCGAGCAGCAGCAGCAGGAACTCCGGGAACACGAACACGAAGCGCTCCAGCCACGGCCAGCTCATCACCAGGTAGGCGAGCGCGGCCACCAGCAGCGTGCCGATGCCCTCGCGCATGGCGGTGGCACCGCCCCGCTCGTCCCACGCCACGGACATGCGTTCGATGGTCATCGCCATGATCACCATCGGGAACAGCGCGACCGACAGGCCGACCTCCAGCTCCATGCGGGTGGACAGCACGCTGACCATCGCCATCATCAGCACCACCAGGATCAGGATCGCGGTCAGCCGCGGCACCAGCAGCAGCCGCAATCGCTCCAGGTAGAAGCGCGCGAGCAGGCCGGCGCCGACCACCAGCACGAACAGCGCGATGCCGGCGGGCAGCCCGGTGTCGCGGAACGCCAGCGCGATCAGCACCGGCATGAAGGTGCCGAACGTCTTCAGCCCGACCAGGTTGCGCAGCAGCAGCATGATGAAGGCGCCGACCGGCACCATCAGCAGGATCGCGTAGGTCTGCTGCGCCTGCAGCGGCAGGCCGAGGAGCGAGAAGCGCACGAGGTCGGCATCGCGCACCTCGAGCCGGCGCTCGGCGATCGCGATCGCGTCGGCCATGTTGCGGCTGCCGCTGATTTCCAGCGTCGCGGCCTCGTTGTCCTCGACCGTCGCCAGTGGCTTGCCGCTGACGCTCCAGAGGAAGAAGTTCGGCGGCCAGCCGGCGGCGTCGTTGCGCGGGTCGACGAGGAACCAGCGCCGCGCCTCGTCCTGCACCGCGAGCCACGGGCGCAACTCGCCGGCGCCCGCCTCGGGGTCGAGCTGCATGCCATGCACGGGCCGCGCGTTGATGTTGCGGATCGCCAGCAGGCTCGCGATGAAGGCGACCCGTCCACGCTCGTCCTCGGCCATGTCGGCGAGCAGGCTGACGTCTTCGCCGGGGTTCTCGGCGTGGAACCGGCGCACGAGTTCCCGCGAGAACGTCTCGATGTCCGCGGTCTCCTCGCTGACCTCGTCGAGGACCGCGCGCGCGGCGGTGCCGTACGGTTCCTCGAGGTGCGGGATGAGCGCGGGTTGTTCCGGCAGCAGCAGCAGCGGGTTCGCGGCGGGCACCGCGCGCACGACCGTCGCGCGGTAGTACAGCGCCTGCTCGCCGTCGGCACGGCGCGTGGACCATTCGATCTCGCGGCCGTCCGGGCCGCTGTCTTCCAGGCGGGAATGCCGTCGCGCGACGAAGCGCTCGTCGAGAACGCTCCAGCCGGGCGTGTCGCCGGGCACCAGCAGCGTCACCCGATTGGCGCCCTGCTCCGGCACGTAGCCGATGCGTGCCTGCAGGGTCCAGACCTCGACCTGCGACTCGGCGTGCAGCGGGAACTGCAGCACCCGCCACTTGTAGACGATCGCGGTGAGCGCCAGCGCCGCGATCACCAGCGCCAGCAGGTACAGCTGCGTCTTCTTCATGGTCCCCTGGGTCGAGTTCCCGCGGAATGCATCCCCGCGGGGAGTCTAGCGTCGGTCAGGTGGTGGCGAACAAGATCAGGCATGACACGAGGTTGTTGAGGGCGTGGGCACCGATCGCCGCCCACAGCGTGCCGGTCTTCCAGTAGACCCAGGCGAAGGCCGCGCCCATCGCGCCGTAGACCAGCCACAGCAGGAGGGTCGCCTCCAGCGGATTGCCGCCGACGCCGGGGACCTCGTGCATCAGCGCGAACACCGCGCTGCTCAGGATGATGCCGAGCCACGGCTTGCCGGCGGCCCACAGGCGCCCGAACAGCACGCGGCGGAAGAACAGCTCCTCGTAGACCGGCGCCACCACGACCGCGAACAGCAGGACCTGGACCGGGCTAAGCGCCAGTCCCTCCTGGATGACCTGCACGTTGGTGGGCTCGGCCTGGATGCCGCCCTGCCCCATCAGCCACTGCGCGGCGCTCGTGGCGAGGAACACCGCGCCGGCGACCAGCGCCGCCCAGCCCCAGGTCCCGGGGCGTCGCGCGGCCGCGAGCGACGCGGCGCGCTCGGCCGGGGTCGCGCGGCGCCGCCAGAGGTACACGATGACGGCCGCGCCGCCGGTGCCCAGCGCAGTCATCCAGAGCAGCGACATGGTGTCCATCGCCAGGGTGGCGGTGCCATTGCCGGCGACGCCGTTCGCGATGCCCCAGGCCACCCCGACAGCCACGCTGATCGCGAGCATCAGCACGATGCCCATGCACGCGTCGAACACGAAAGCGCCCAGCGGCGATGCGGCGCGTTTCGGCAATGCGCCCCCGGGTGCCGCGCGGTCCGCGGCCGACCGGTCGATGGCTGCGTCGTGGATCGTCTCGTGGATCGTGTCGCTGGCTTCCATTCCCGGGCTTCCCTCCTGTTCAGACGTCGAGGTTCGCCACCTTCAGCGCGTTGCTCTCGATGAACTCGCGACGTGGTTCGACCACGTCGCCCATCAGGCAGCTGAAGATCTGGTCCGCAGCGACCGCGTCCTCGATCCGCACCTGCAGCAGGCGGCGGGTGTCCGGGTTGACCGTGGTGTCCCACAGCTGCTCCGGGTTCATTTCGCCCAGGCCCTTGAAGCGCTGGATCTGGCGGCCCTTCTTGGCTTCCTCCAGCAACCAGGCCTGCGCCTGCGCGAAGCTGTCGACCGATTGCTCGCGATTGCCGCGGATGATCTTCGCGCCCTCCCGGACGAGACCATGCAGCGCCGCCGCGGCGTCGCGCAGGGGCCGCAGCTCGCCGTGCTCGAACACCGACATCGGCAGGACCTGGGTGAGCGTCTCGCCCATGTGCTTGCGGTTGACCAGCAACGCGGCCGGGCGCTCCTCGTTGCCCGCCTGCAGCTCCAGCGTGTAGCGCGGGCGGCCGAGGCCGGTGCGGTTGATGCGTTTCTCCAGGGCCTCGAGTTCGTGCTGCTCGTCGGTGTTCTCGGCCAGGCTGGCGGCATCGAGCGGGGTGAAGTCGATCAGCGACTCGAGCACGCCGGTGTCGTAGCGGTGCGCGTTGCGCGCGATCGCCTCGCGGGCCCGGGCATAGACCAGCAGCAGGCGCTCCAGCGCCTCGCCCTCGATCGGCGGCTCGCCCTCGGCCGGCACCAGCGACGCACCCTCGACGGCATTGCCTGCCAGGTATGCATCGAGCGCCGCGTCGTCCTTGAGGTACAGCTCGTTCTTGCCCTGCTTGATCT
>CAMPJU010000120.1 GCA_946886995.1 uncultured Lysobacteraceae bacterium | reverse complement strand
TCCGATGGCGATGGCGTAGGGGACGGGACCGTCGACATCGACCCGAAGGCGCGGAGGCGTTGCGGGAGGCGCGTTCAAGCGGCGGCCCCGCGGCGCCAGCGGTCGTCGAGCAGGTGGCCCAGGCGCGCGCAGGCCTCCATGGGCGCCAGGCCGTCGGTGTCGAACCGCAGGTCGGCCACTTCGGCGTACAGCGGTTCGCGTGCCGTGGCCAGGCGCCGCAGCACGGCTTCGCGATCCTCGCCGGCGAGGAGGGGCCGCGCGCGGTCGCGCGCGAGCCTGGCGAGTTGCTCGTCCAGCCCGACACGCAGGTACACGACGAAGCCCCGCGCGCGCATCGCATCGCGCGTCCCGGCGTCGAGCACCGCGCCGCCACCGGTGGCGACCACCCGTCCGGCCCCTGCCAGCAGCGTCGCCAGCGCCGACCGCTCCCGCGCACGGAAGCCGGGTTCGCCCTCGCATTCGAACACCGTCGTCACCGCCACGCCGGTCTGCGCCTCGACCTCGCGGTCGCTGTCGGCGAAGGCCAGGCCGAACCGGTCGGCCAGGCGCTTGCCGATCGAGGTCTTGCCGGCGCCCATCGGGCCGACCAGCACGAGGTTCGGGGCGTTTTCCATGGCGACGATGCTAGCGCGCGACCGCCAGCGGCGTGCGCGACGCGTCGAGCGGCACCACCACGTCGGCGATGGCCGGCAGCGTGGCCAGCGCCTGCCGGCTGACCCGCTCGAAGAACTGGACGAAACGCGCCACCTGCCCATGGTCCATCGCGCGCCGCCCCGGATGCGCGGCCTGCAGGGTGCGTTCCTGCTGCCATCGCCAGTCGGGCACCACGTCGAAGCCGGGCGCCTGCAGGAACAGCAGCCACGGCAGCCGCGACCACAGCGGCGGATAGTCGCGCGCCAGCGACGCATTGACCCAGCGACGCCAGTCGCCGCCCGGGTCCGCGTCGCGCTCGAGCGCGTTGATCGGGGCGTGCAATGCGCTGCCCCGTTCCGGCGGCACCTTCAGGAACCACCCCTCGAAGACGACCAGGTCGACATCGCGCGCGACCGGCCAGCGCGACGGCGGCAGGCGCCGGTCCGCGATCTTGTCGAAGCGCGGCAACCGCACCGGCACGCGTGCGACCAGGGCGTCCAGCACCTCGCACGCGAGCGGCACGTCGTGCGTCCCCGGCGGACCGCGGGTCGCGCACAACGGATGGATCGTGCGCCCGAGGCGCAACCGCTCGCGTCGGCCGAGGTAGAAGTCGTCGATGGAGAGCGCCACCGCGCGGACGCCGCGGCCGCGTGCGGTGGACACCAGTTGCGTGGCGAGGGTCGACTTGCCGGTCCCCTGCAGGCCGGCGATGGCGTGGACGCGCAGCCCCCGTTCGAGCGCGCCGTCCAGCCGCGCCTGCACGAACGCCGGTGGCCAGCCGGCCGGGTCCGCGGCCGGGTGCAGTCGGGCGGGCATGCGGCGACAATAGCGCAATGGACACGACCGATCCGGCACACGCACGCATCGCGCTGAAGCTCGAGGCGCTGGCCACGTTCGACACCCTGTTCGAGGAAGCGCTGGCCGCCGGCGAGCCAGACCCGACCGCGATGGTGCTGGCCACCGCCGGCCTGGATGCGCGGCCCTCGGCGCGCACGGTGCTGCTCAAGTCGCGGGACGAACGCGGCTTCGTGTTCCACACCCACCTGGACGGCCGCAAGGGTCGCGAGCTGCAGGCCAACCCGCACGCCGCGTTGCTGTTCCACTGGCCGCGCGTGCGCCAGGGCGTGCAGGTGCGGATCGAGGGCGAAGTGAAGCTGGTGTCGGAAGAGGAATCGGACGCGTACTTCGCGACCCGTCCGCGCGGCAGCCAGCTCGGCGCCTGGGCGTCGAAGCAGTCGGAGACGCTGGCCGGCGCCGACGAGTTCGCCGCGCGGCTTGCTTCGGTGGAGCAGGAGTTCGAGGGTCGCGAGGTCCCGCGTCCGCCACGCTGGGGCGGCCTGCGCGTGTGGCCGCGGGCGATCGAGTTCTGGTACGGCGCGGCGTTCCGGCTGCACGAGCGCCACCTGTACGAGCGCGACGGCCGCAGCGTCTGGGTCAAGCGCATGCTGTATCCCTGATGGGCATGCCCGTCGGACCGCGCCGGATCGTCTGCCTCACCGAGGAACCCACCGAGGTCCTGTACGCGCTCGGCGAGCAGGACCGGATCGTCGGCATCAGCGGGTTCACGGTGCGCCCGCCGGTCGCGCGCCGCGAGAAGCCCAAGGTCAGCGCGTTCACCTCGGCGAAGATCGGCGCGATCCTGGAACTGGAGCCCGACTTCGTGGTCGGCTTCTCCGACATCCAGGCCGACATCGCCGCGGCGCTGGTGCGCGAGGGCGTGGAGGTCTGGATCAGCAACCACCGCAGCGTCGAGGGCATCCTCGACTACGTGCGGCGGCTGGGCGCGCTCGTCGGGGCCGGCGCACGGGCGGATGCCTACGCGGAATCGCTGCGCAAGGGCTTGGCCGGGATCGAGGCGGACGCCGCGCGACTGCCGTCGCGGCCGAAGGTGTACTTCGAGGAATGGGACGATCCGCCGATCACCGGCATCCGCTGGGTCGCCGAACTCGTGCGCATCGCGGGTGGCGACGACATCTTTCCCGAGCGCGCCGTCGAACCACTGGCGAAGGGGCGGATCCTGGAGGATGCGTCGGAAGTGGTGCGCCGCGCCCCCGACATCATCCTGGGCTCGTGGTGCGGCAAGAAGTTCCGGCCGGACCGGGTGGCGGCGCGTCCGGGCTGGGACGCCATCCCCGCCGTGCGCGACGGGGAACTGCACGAGGTCAAGTCGCCGGTGATCCTGCAGCCGGGCCCCGCGGCCCTGACCGACGGCGTCGCCGACATTGCCCGGATCGTGCGCGACTGGGCGTCGCGCCACGGCTGAAGCCGGCTATTCCGGGCGCAGCTCGTGCTCGACGCGCAGCGTGGCGCCGCGGCCACCCGTCCATTCCACTTCGATGTCGAAGCGCAGCGTGTCCGGCGGCGATGCCCCGACGACACCGAAGTAGTCCAGCACCGGTTCGCCGGACGGCGCGTTGCCATGGAGTTCGCGCATCGCCACGTCGCGCCGCTGGCCACGCAGGTCCGTGACTGTGACGGCGACCTCGGCCGCCATCGGGGTCTCCTCGGCCCCCCGGCGCACGCCCACCAGCAGCAGCACCGTGTCCGGTTCGCGGGCGATGCCGTAACGCTCGGCGATGGCGGCGTCGAGGCTGGACGTGGCGATCGCGTTCGCGCGCACGGTGACGTCGCCGACCTGTGCGGTGGCGTGGCGCGGGACCGCGGGTTGCGCGGCCGCCGGCTCCGGTGCGCTGCCGCCGCAGGCAACGGCGAGCGAGAGCGACATCGCGATCAACGCGAACGCGAACGTCCTGGCCCCTCCGCCCGTGGCCATCAGTCGTTCGCCGCCGCCAGCTCGCGGCCCCGTTCGCGCGCGGCGTGCACCGCGTCGCGCACGAGCGCGCGCAGGCCACCCGCCTCGAAAGCCTCGATCGCCGCCTGGGTGGTGCCGTTGGGCGAGGTCACGCGACGCCGCAGCTCCGCGGCATCGGCATCGCCCTCGACCAGCATCCGCGACGCGCCCAGCAACGTGTGCAGGGTCAGCGTGCGCGCGGCCTCCGGCGCCAGGCCCTCCGCTTCGCCGGCCGCCTGCATGGCCTCGGCCAGCAGGAAGACGTAGGCCGGGCCACTGCCCGACACCGCGGTGACCGCATCCATCTGCGCTTCGTCGTCGATCCAGACGGTTTCGCCCGCGGTCGACAGCAGCGACTGCGCGCGCTGGCGCCCCGCGTCGTCGACCGCGTCGTTGGCGAACAGGCCGGTCACGCCCGCGCCCAGCAGCGCCGGCGTGTTGGGCATCGTGCGCACCACCGGCATCCCGCCACCGAGCCAGCCGTCGAGCTGCCGGCTGGTGATGCCCGCGGCGATCGAGACCGCCAGCGGTCGCACGGCCTGCGCCTGGTCCGCGAGGGACGCGCACACGCCCCGCATCACCTGCGGCTTGACGGCGAACACCCAGGTGTCGGCGCCGGCGACGGCGTCCGCGCCGTCCGCATGCACCCGCACCCCGAAGTCACTTGCAAGCGCATCGCGCGTCGCCTCGACCGGGTCGGCGACGGCGATCGCATCGCGCGCGTGTCCCCGGGCGACGAGCCCGCCGATGAGGCTGCGCGCCATGTTGCCGCCGCCGATGAACGCGACCGTTCCAGTCATCGTCATGCTCCTCTCCAGTTCACTTGTTCCGCGGCCCGAACAACGCCGTGCCGATCCGCACCATCGTCGCACCCTCGGCGATCGCCAGCTCGAAGTCGTCGCTCATGCCCATCGACAGCGTGTCGACGCCGGCGTGTCCGGCGGCCAGTGCGTCGAACAGCGCACGCATCCGCGCGAACGAGGCGCGGCGCCGCGCCGGGTCGGGGTGCGGCGCGGGGATCGCCATCAGGCCGCGCAGGCGCAGCCGCGGTTCGGCGGCGACACGCGCGGCCAGCGCTTCGACGTCCTCCGGCGCGCAGCCGTGCTTGCTTGCCTCGTCGTCGATGTTGACCTGCAGCAGCACGTCCAGTGGCGGCAGGTCGCCGGGCCGGTGGCGGGCGAGCGCGCCGATGAGCTTCGGCCGGTCGACGGTCTGCACGCACTCGAAGCGCTTGGCCGCGACTTCGGCCTTGTTCGACTGCAGGTGTCCGATGAGGTGCCAGGCGATGCCGCTGCCGGCGAGCGTCTCCTGCTTGCCCTGCGCTTCCTGCACGTAGTTCTCGCCGAACAGGGATTCGCGCCCGCGCGCCCGCAGGCTTGCCGCCAGTTCCGCGACCTCGGTCGCAGTTCGGGACTTGCCCACGGCCAGCAGGCGCGGCGACGGTCGACCCGCGGCGCCGGCCGCGGTATCAATCCGGTGCAGGACCTCGTCGAGGGAGTTCGGAGGCAGGGGCTATACTCCGGGCGCCGGGCGGGGGACCCATCCTAACGTCGCGCAAGGCTCCGGGGAGCACGCATGGATATCGCCGAGCTGTTGGCTTTCTCGGTCAAGAACAAGGCTTCCGACCTGCACCTGTCGGCCGGGCTGCCGCCGATGATCCGCGTCGACGGCGACGTCCGCCGGATCAACATCCCGGCGCTCGACCACAAGCAGGTGCACGCGCTGGTCTACGACATCA
>CAMPJU010000119.1 GCA_946886995.1 uncultured Lysobacteraceae bacterium | reverse complement strand
GTCTCTTGCGGCCGAACTCGGTCTCGACCGGCTGGATCGAGACGCAGTTCGACTTGACGCCGCAATCGCCGCAGCCCTCGCAGACGAGTTCATTGATGATCACGCGCTTGTCCGGGTCGGGAAAGGTGCGGCGCTGGCGCCGCCGCCGCTTCTCGGCCGCGCAGGTCTGGTCATAGAGCAGCACCGACACGCCCTTGACCCCGCGCAGTTCGCGCTGGACGCGGTCGAGATCGTCGCGGTGGTGGATGGTCGCTCCTTGGGGGAAATTCGCCTTGCCGGCATATTTTCCGGGCTCGTCCGTGACGATGGCGATGCGCTGCACGCCTTCGGCCCGGACCTGCCGCGCGATCATGTCGGCGGTCAGATTGCCTTCATGCGGCTGCCCGCCGGTCATGGCGACCGCGTCGTTGTAGAGGATCTTGTAGGTGATGTTGACGCCGGCCGCGACCGACTGGCGGATCGCCAGGCTGCCGGAGTGGAAGTAGGTGCCGTCGCCGAGGTTCTGGAACACGTGCGGGGTGTCGGTGAACGCCGCCTGCCCGGCCCAGGTCACGCCTTCGCCGCCCATGTGGGTGAAGGTGTCGGTGGAGCGGTCCATCCACGTGACCATGTAGTGGCAGCCGATGCCGCCCAGCGCGCGCGAACCCTCCGGCACCACGGTCGAGGTGTTGTGCGGGCAACCCGAGCAGTAGTGCGGCACGCGCGGGAACTGCGCGCGCGGCAGGGCGAGCTCGCCTTCCTTCTGCGCGATCCACGCCAGCACCTGCTCGATGCGCTCGGACTGGTGGAACCGGTTGATGCGCCCGGCGATGACGCGGGCGATGCGCGCCGGCGTCAGCTCGCCGGTCGACGGCAGGATCCACTCGCCGTGCTCGTCGTACTTGCCGACGATGCTCGGCCGTGCGCTGCCGGCCCAGTTGTACATCGACTCCTTCATCTGGCTCTCGATGAAGGCGTGCTTCTCCTCCACCACCAGGATGTCGGACAGCCCGCGCACGAACCGCTTCAGGCCCACTGGCTCCAGCGGCCAGGTCATGCCGACCTTGTAGACGCGCAGGCCCAGCTCGCTGCATGCACGCTCGTCCAGGCCCAGGTATTCCAGCGCCTGCAGCACGTCCAGGTACGACTTGCCGGTGGTGATGATCCCGAGTCGCGGCTGCGGCGAGTCGATCACGACCTTGTCGATGCCGTTCGCGCGAGCGAACGCGTGCGCCGCCTTCACCGCGTACTGGTGCAGCCGCATCTCCTGGTCCAGCGGCGGGTCCGGCCAGCGGATGTTGAGCCCGCCCGGCGGCAGTTCGAAGTCAGTCGGCAGGACGATCCGCAGGGCGAGCGGATCGACGTCCACCGAAGCGGACGATTCCACCGTCTCCGCGATCGTCTTGAACCCGACCCAGCGACCCGTGAACCGGCTCATCGCCCAGCCCAGCAGGCCCATGTCCAGGATGTCCTGCACGCCGGCCGGGTTGAGCACCGGCATCATCGCGCTGACGAACTCGTGCTCGGAGCCGTGCGGCAGCGTCGAGCTGCGGCAGGCGTGGTCGTCGGCGGCCAGCGCCAGCACGCCCCCGTGTGGCGCGGTGCCGGCGGCGTTGGCGTGCTTGAACACATCGCCGCAGCGGTCCACGCCAGGCCCCTTGCCGTACCACATGCCGAACACGCCCTGCTGCTTCGCGCCCGGGAACAGGCCCACCTGCTGCGTGCCCCACACCATCGTCGCGCCGAGGTCCTCGTTGAGGCCGGGCGTGAACTTCACCCGCGACGCCTCCAGGTGCCTGCGCGCACGCCACAGTTCCAGGTCGAACCCCCCGAGCGGACTGCCGCGATAGCCGGACACGAAGCCCGCGGTGTCGAGCCCGGCGGCCTCGTCGCGCAGCCGCTGCATCAGGGGCAGCCGGACAAGCGCCTGCACCCCGGACAGATAGATGCGGCCCCGGGTACGGGTGAACTTGTCCTCCAGGGTGTAGTCGCGGTCCACCGTTCCGGCCTGGACGCCGGCGTGGGTCAGGGCGGTGCCGGCGGAGGCGGGGTCGGACAGTTCGGCGGTACTGGACATGGCGGGAAACCGCGGCAAAAGACCGACGATTCTATCAATTCGACCCTGCCCGGCCGGCCGTGCGTGACCCCCTGCGCATTCCCCCGGAGCCGGCTGGGTTAGGCTTGGCCGGCCGTTGCATGGAGCGGGGGAGCGAAGGAATGGCGCTTTCGGCCTTGCGGGTGATGGTGGTGGAGGACCACGGCTTCCAGCGGCGCATGGCGCTGCGGTTGCTGGCGGAACTCGGGATCGAGCACGTGCGCGAAGCGGGCGACGGTGCGAGCGCGCTCGACACCTTGCGTGCGCTGGTGCGCGACGGCGCCGACGATGCCCCGGAGGTCGTGCTGGTCGACCTGGACATGCCCGGCATGGACGGCGTGGAGTTCATCGAGCACGTCGTGCGCGAACAGCTGGCGCCGGCGGTGGTCCTGGTCAGCGCGCTCGACCCGGCGTTGCTCAACACCGTGCAGGCGATGACGCGCGCGTACGGCCTGCGCGTGTTCGGTTGCGTCGAGAAGCCGTTGACGCTCGCCAAGTTGCAGGACGTGCTGTCGCGCTCGGACGACCAGTTGCACCCGCAAACGCCGGTGGAGGCCCCGGACGTGCCGGTCGAATCGTTGCGCCGCGCGCTGGAAGAGGGCCGCGTGCTGCCCTGGTTCCAGCTGCAGGTGGAGATCGCGAACGGCAAGCCGGTCGCGGTGGAGGCGCTGGCCCGCTGGGAGCGCAAGGACGGCGGCGTGATCCTCCCGCGACACTTCGTTCCGGTGCTCGAGCGCGAAGGGCTCGCGGGCGCGCTGACCGAGTCGATGCTCGAGCAGGGCTGCGAGTGGCTGAAGCGCTGGGAAAGGGAGCACGGGCTGTCGTTGGGCTTGTCGGTCAACGTGTCGCCCGCCACGCTCGCCAATCCCGACAACGCCGACCACTACCAGCGGATCGTGCAGTCGCACGGCGTCGCGCCGGAGGATGTCGTGCTGGAGATCACCGAAGGCTCGGTGATGACCGATGCGGCTACCACGCTGGGCGTGCTGGCGCGCCTGCGATTGAAGGGCTTCGGCCTGTCGGTCGACGACTTCGGCACCGGATATTCGTCGCTCTCGCAGTTGTCGCAGGTGCCCTTCACCGAGCTCAAGATCGACCAGGTGTTCGTGTCCGGCGCGCCGGTCCAGCCGCGGCAGCGCGCGATGATCGAGGCCAGCCTCGACCTGGCGCGCAAGCTCGGCCTCCGGGTCGTGGCCGAGGGTGTCGAAACCGTCGACGAGTGGCGACTGCTGTCCGAACTGGGCTGCGCGGTCGCCCAGGGCCACCTGGTGGCGCCGCCCGTCCCCGGCGAACAGCTGCCTGAAGTCCTGGGACAGTGGCGCCGCCCGGAGTGCTGACCGGCATCCGTCGCCGCCTGTGGGGGCTGTTCGCGCTGCTGCTGCTCGCCGGTGCGACGGTCCTGGTCATCGACGAACTCGCGCAGGTCCGCGGGCGCCAGACGCTCGTGGCACTCCAGGACATGGCCGGGTCCGCGAATGCCGGGGCCGATCGACTGGTGCGCGAAGAACTGGCGCGGCAACAGCGGCTCACCGTGTTGCGCATCGGCGTCACGTTCGCGGTGCTGCTGCTGGTGGCCTGGCGCGGGCAGCGGGTGCTGCGCGACCTGTACGGCAGGACACGCGCGGAAGTCGCCGCGGCCGAGACCGAGTTGACCGAGCAACTCGCGCGCAACGAAGCAGTGCGCACCGAGCTCGCGCGGCGCGAACTGTTCCAGCGCTCGCTGCTGGAAGCGGCGCAGGTCGCGATCATGGCAATCGACCACGAAGGCCGGTGGAGCGTGTTCAATCCCGCGGCCGAGCGGCTGCTCGGCTGGCGCGCGGACGAAGTGGTCGGCCGGCTCGTGCGCTATGGCGACCCGCGGCCCGGCGATGCGCCGTTGCTGGTCACGCCCACTCAGGTCGAGGACACCGCCGCCTGGCTGGGGCAGAAGCTCGGGCGGCACGTGCCCAACGACTGGCGTGCGCTGTACGCACTGGCCGACCTGCGCCAGCCACCCGCCGAGGCGCGCATGCTGCATCGCGACGGACGCGAAGTGCCGGTGCTGCTTGCCCTGTCGGCGTTCGACGATGCGCAGGGACAGCGCGCCGGCATGATCGCGGTCGCCGCCGACCTCACCCGCATCAAGCGCCTGGAGCGCGACCTGCGCGAGAGCAAGGCGCGGGCGCAGGCGGCCAACCAGGCCAAGAGCGCGTTCCTGGCGACGATGAGCCACGAGATCCGCACGCCGATGATCGGCGTGACCGGCATGCTCGAGGTGCTGGCGCACTCGAAGCTCGATGGCGACCAGCGCCATGCCCTCAACGTGATCCAGCAGTCGGCGCAATCGCTGCTGCAGGTCGTGGGCGACATCCTGGATTTCTCCAAGATCGAAGCCGGAAGGCTGGACCTGGTGGCCGTGCCGACCGACCTCGGCAGGCTGGTGCGCGGCACGGTCGCCAACTTCAGCGGCGCCGCGTCGAGCAAGGGGCTGCTGCTGACGGTGACGGTGGACCCGCGCGTGGCGCCGGCGCACCTGGCAGATCCGATGCGCCTGCGGCAGGTGCTGGCCAACTGCCTGTCCAACGCGATCAAGTTCACGCCGGAGGGTGGCGTCGAGGTCGCGCTTGAACACGAGGGATCGGGCGATGCCGCCGACGTCGAGCGCGTGTGCCTGCGCATCACCGATACCGGCATCGGGATCGACCCGGCACGTCAGGAGCGCCTGTTCCAGCCGTTCGCGCAGGCCGAGGGCGACACCAGCCGGCATTACGGCGGAACGGGCCTCGGCCTGGCGATCAGCCGCCACCTCGCCGAACTGATGGGCGGCGAACTGCTGCTGGAAAGCGCGCCGGGGGAAGGCACGACGCTGCGCCTGCGGGTCGAGTTGCCGCGCGCCGACCCGGAAGACGTGGCCGCCGAGCCTGCACAGCCGGGCCTGTCGACGACCGCCCTCCAAGCGCGGCCCCTGCCCACGCTGGCGCAGGCGCGCGAGGACGGCACGCTGGTGCTCCTGGTGGACGACCATCCGACCAACCGGCTGGTGATCGCGCGCCAGCTCGCGCTCGCCGGCTTCGCGAGCGAAGCGGCGAACGACGGAGCCGAAGGCCTGGAGCGCTGG
>CAMPJU010000118.1 GCA_946886995.1 uncultured Lysobacteraceae bacterium | reverse complement strand
GTCCGTGACGTCTTCAGGGAAGTCATGGACGTGGACCTCGGGGAATTCCCGCGCATGACCTACGCCGAGGCGATGCGTCGCTACGGTTCCGACAAGCCGGACCTGCGCTTCGACCTGGAACTGGTGGACGTGGCCGAGCTGGTGAAGGACAGCCAGTTCAAGGTGTTCGCCGACTGGGCAAGCGCGGACGACGGGCGCGTGTGCGCCCTGCGCATCCCCGGTGGCGCCACGCTGTCGCGCAAGCAGGTCGACGAGTACGCCGCGCACGCCGCGAAGTACGGCTCGAAGGGCCTGGCCTACGTGAAGCTGTCCGAGACCGGCGAGGTGAGCTCGCCGATCGCCAAGTTCTTCGACGAAGCCGGGTTCGCCGCATTGCTGCGCCACGTCGGCGCGGGCAACGGCGACCTCGTGTTCTTCGGCGCGGGCCCGTACCGGACCGCAAGCGAGTTCATGGGCGCGGTGCGCCTGAAGGCCGCGAAGGACTTCGGCCTGGTCACCGACACCTGGAAACCCCTCTGGGTCACCGATTTCCCGATGTTCGAGTGGGACGACGAAGCCGAGCGGTTCGTCGCCCTGCACCATCCGTTCACCGCACCCGCGGTCGACAGCGTGGACGACTTGCGCGCCAGCGCGGCGACCGCGGTGTCGCGCGGCTACGACATGGTGCTCAACGGCAACGAGATCGGCGGTGGCTCGATCCGCATCCATCGCCCGGCGATGCAGTCGGCGGTGTTCGACCTGCTGGGGATCGGCGCGGAGGAGCAGCAGGCCAAGTTCGGCTTCCTGCTCGACGCGCTGAAGTACGGCGCGCCACCGCACGGCGGCATCGCCTTCGGCATCGACCGCATCGCGGCGCTGATGGCCGGCACCGAGTCGATCCGCGACGTCATCGCGTTCCCGAAGACGACGACGGCGCAGTGCCTGATGACCGACGCGCCGTCGCCGATCGCCGAGGCACAACTGGCCGAACTGCACGTCCGCACCGTCCCGAAGCAATAGGCAGGCCGGCGATGGGCGACGTGATCCGGCGGGCGACGGTCGCGGACGCGGACGTGTTGTCCGTCCTGGCCGCGCGCACCTTCACCGAGACCTTCGGCCACCTGTATCCGCCGGAAGACCTGGCGGCGTTCCTCGCGGAAGCGTACGACCCCGAGCGACAGCGCACGGTGCTGGCCCACCCGGCCTACGCGATCTGGCTGCTCGAGCGCGACGGCGAGGCCATCGGCCATGCCGCGGCCGGGCCGGCCGGCCTGCCGCATGCCGACGTCGCCGCTGGCGATGGCGAAATCAAGCGCCTGTACCTGCGACGGGGATTCCAGGGCGAAGGCCTGGGCGCGCGGTTGTGCGACGTCGCCATGGAATGGCTGCTGCATGACGGCCCGCGCACGCTGTGGGTCGGCGTGTGGTCGGAGAACTTCGGGGCGCAACGGTTCTATGCGCGCTACGGCTTCGCCCACGCCGGCGAGTACGCGTTCCCGGTCGGTCGCGTGCGCGATCGCGAGTTCATCCTGCGGCGCCCGGCGACCGGCTGATGGGCGAGCGCGTCCTGCTGCTGCACGGCCTGTGGATGCCCGGTGCTTCCATGCGCTGGATGGGCGCGCGCTTGCGGGACGCCGGGTTCGAGCCCGAGGCATTCACCTACGACACCATGCGCGGCGGTCCGGACCTGGCCATCCCGCGGCTGGCGGACTGCCTGCGCGAAGGCCGCGCGCACGTGCTGGCGCACAGCCTGGGCGGGCTGGTCGCGCTCGCGACGCTGCAGCGGCACGCGGACCTGCCGATCGGCCGGGTGGTGTGCCTGGGATCGCCGCTGGCCGGGAGCGCGGCGGCGTCGGGGCTGGAAAGCCACCTCTGGGGCGCGTTCGCGCTGGGCCAGAGCGCCGCGTTGTTGCGCGAGGGCTGCGGTCCCTGCGCAGCGGGCGTTGAAGTGGGTGTCGTCGCCGGCCGCATGCCGTTCGGCCTGGGACGGCTCTTCGGCCACTTCAGGGAAGCCAGCGACGGCACCGTCGCGGTCGCCGAGACGCGGATCGAGGGCCTGGCCGACCACGTCACCGTCGCGGCGTCCCACACCGGGCTGCTGATGTCGCGCGCTGCCGCCGACCATGCAGTCGCGTTCCTGCGCCGCGGACGCTTCCTCCGCTAGCGGGTGCAGGCCAGGAACACCACCGGTGGCTGCTGCAGGAACGCGTTCCAGTAACCGTCCGGGACGCCTGCCCCGGCGCCCGGCGCGAGCTGGGGCGCATGCCATTCCACGTGCCGGAACCCGGCTTCGCGCAACACGCGTTCGTGGGTGTCCATGGCCAGGTGGAAGTTGGTGATCGTCACCGAACCGCCATCGCCGAGGAAGAACTCGTATTCGACGGGAACGCCGTCGCTCAACGGCATCGCGGCGTGCTTGACGAATCCGTACTTCCGGCTGTCGTAGAAGTGCCGGCGGTCGTGGGCCGGGTTGTTGTTGACCGTGACGAAGCGTCCGCCCGGCTCCAGGTGGCGGACGATCGCCCGGGCCATCGCCCCCAGTTCCGCCTCGCTGCGTGCGTAGTTGAGCAGGTAGGCGGCCATGACCAGGTCGAAGGACCGGTCCAGCGCGAGGTCCGCGGCGTCGCCCTGCAGGTACGTGATGCCAAGCGGCGCGCGTCGTTCCTCCTCCCGGGCCAGGTCGATCATTCCCTGGGACAGGTCGACGCCGACCACGTCGGCGGCGCCGTTTCGGCGGATGAACCGGGTATGGAAGCCCTCGCCGCAGGCGAGGTCGAGCACCGACCGGCCCTCCAGCTCGCCGGCCAGGCCGAACAGCGTGTGGTATTCGACGTGCATGCGCCACGGCTGCTGCTTGGCCCGCTTGTACTCGGCGGCGATGCCGTCGTAGTCGGTGGTCATCGGCGGCCCCTCCCCGGGACGTTGCCGGAGCCTACGCCGCCGGGCCGACGCCAGGCGACCGTTCGGCGGACGGGGTCGTCGATCGCGTAAAATCGCCGGCTTTCCACGGTCCAGGCAGCTCCCATGGGCAGAGGCCCTTCCATCGAGGCCCGCAAGAACGCGGTCGACGCGCGCCGCGGCAAGATCTTCACCAAGATCATCCGCGAGATCTCGGTCGCGGCCCGTGCCGGCGGCGGCGATCCCGCCACAAACCCGCGGCTGCGCGCGGCCGTCGACAAGGGCCTGTCGGTCAACATGACCAAGGACGTGATCGAGCGCGCCATCAAGAAGGCCACCGGCGAGCTCGAGGGCGTCGAGTACGAGGAGATCCGCTACGAGGGCTATGCCCCGGGCGGCGTGGCGGTGATCGTCGACTGCCTGACCGACAACAAGGTGCGCACCGTGGCCGACGTGCGCCACGCGTTCGGCAAGTTCGGCGGCAACCTGGGCACCGACGGCTCGGTCGCCTTCATGTTCCGCAAGCTCGGCGTGCTGGGGTACGGGCCGGGTGCAAACGAGGAGCGGATCACGGAAGCCGCCATCGAGGCCGGTGCCGACGACGTGGTCGCGTATCCCGATGACGGCTCGGTCGAGGTGATCGCCGCGCCGGAGGCCTTCGAGTCGGTGAAGGCCGCGATGGACGGCGCCGGGCTGTCCCCGGACTTCGCCGAAGTGACGATGCGCGCGGACAACGACATCGCCGTGTCCGGCGAGACCGCCGAGCAGGTGGCGAAGCTGCTGGCCTGGCTCGAGGACCTGGACGACGTGCAGGCGGTCTACTCCAACGCCGACCTCCCCGACGCGTAGACTGCGCGCGTGACCCGCATCCTCGGCATCGATCCCGGTTCGCAACGGACCGGCGTGGGCGTGATCGACGTCGACGCGACGGGCCGCTGCGCCTACGTGCACTGCGAGGCACTCGTGTTGCTGGATGCGGCGGATTTCCCCGCCCGGCTCGGACTGCTCTGCGATGGCCTGGAAGCCCAGCTGGATCGCTGGCAACCCGATGTCGTCGCGATCGAGACGGTTTTCATGGACAAGAACGCGACCTCCGCGCTGAAGCTCGGGCATGCGCGCGGGGCCGCGCTGGCCACGGTCGTGCGCCGGCGGCTGGCGGTCCACGAGTACTCGCCGCGACTGATCAAGCAGTCGCTGGTCGGGCGCGGCGCGGCGGAGAAGGGCCAGGTGCAGCACATGGTCCGGCTGCTGCTGAACCTGGCCGAGGCCCGGCTGCAGGCGGACGCCGCCGATGCGCTGGCCGTGGCACTCACCCATGCGCACATGAGCGCGACCGCGGCGCGCACCGGCGCGAGCGTGGCGCTGCTGCGCCGGCGATGACGACGGGAGCGACGCGATGATCGGGCGCCTGAAGGGCATCCTCGTGCACAAGCAGCCGCCCTGGCTGGTGGTCGACGTCCACGGCGTCGGCTACGAGCTGGAGGCGCCGATGAGCACCTTCTACGACCTGCCCGAGGCCGGGCGCGAAGTGTCGCTGTTCACCCACTACGCGCAGAAGGAGGACAGCGTCTCGCTGTACGGATTCCTGCGCGAGGGCGAGCGCCGGCTGTTCCGCGACGTGCAGAAGGTCTCCGGCATCGGCGCGAAGATCGCGCTGGCCGTGCTCTCCGGCACGAGCGTCGACGAGTTCGCGCGGCTGGTGCAGGCGGGCGACATCACCGCGCTCACCCGCATCCCCGGCATCGGCAAGAAGACCGCCGAGCGCATGGTGGTGGAACTGCGCGACCGCGCCTCGGACTTCGTCGGAGGCGGTGCCACGTTCACCGCCGGCGGCGTGCCCGCCGACGCGCAGTCCGAGGCCGTGGTGGCCCTGCAGCAGCTGGGCTACAAGCCCGCCGAGGCCGCGCGCATGGCGCGCGACGCGAAGGCCGACGGCGACGACGCCGCCGCGATCATCCGAAAAGCACTACAGTCCGCGCTTCGCTGAGACGCGCCTCCCGGAACCATGGCGAATTCCTCACAAACGCAGGCATCCGGCCACGGCATTGCGCACGGCCACGGCACCGCCAGCGTCGCCGCGCTCGCCCTCGGCGCGATCGGCGTCGTGTTCGGCGACATCGGCACCTCGCCGCTCTACACGCTGAAGGAGGCCTTCGGCCCGCACTACGGCCTGGTCGCCAACCACGACACGGTGCTGGGCATCCTGTCGCTGATCTTCTGGTCGCTGATGCTGGTGGTCACGGTCAAGTACGTGACCATCATCATGCGCGCCGACAACAACGGCGAGGGCGGCATCAT
>CAMPJU010000117.1 GCA_946886995.1 uncultured Lysobacteraceae bacterium | reverse complement strand
CAGCTTGCGGTCATCCCCGCGAAGGCGGGGATCCAACGAGCGTTCGCGGGACTGGATTCCCGCCTGCGCGGGAATGACGAGGAGTGCCGGGATGGGATTCATGCAACGGCTGCGGCAGCGCTGGAGCGACGCGGACTCGCTCGTCTGCGTCGGCCTGGACCCCGAGCCCCCGAAGTTCCCGGCGAAGTTCCGCGACGATCCGGACGGCGTGTTCGGGTTCTGTCGCGCGGTGGTGGATGCGACCGCCGGATTCGCGTGCGCGTTCAAGCCCCAGGTCGCGCACTTCGCGGCGCTCGGCGCGGAGGACGCGCTGGTGCGGCTGGTGGCGCACATCCACGACGCGCATCCCGGCATCCCGGTGATCCTCGACGCGAAGCGCGGCGACATCGGCAGCACCGCGATGCACTACGCGGCCGAGGCGTTCGACCGCTACGGCGCCGACGCGGTCACGGCCAACCCCTACCTCGGCCGCGATTCCCTGCAGCCGTTCCTCGATCGCGCGGATCGCGGCGTGGTCATCCTGTGCCGCACGTCCAATCCCGGCGCGGCGGACCTGCAGGACCTGGCGCTCGCCGATGGCCGGCCGCTCTACCAGCACGTGGCGGCCACCGTGGCGCGCGACTGGAACGGCAACGGCAATTGCATGCTCGTGGTCGGCGCGACGTGGCCCGACCAGTTGCGGCAGGTGCGCGCGCTCGCCGGCGACGTACCCTTCCTGGTGCCGGGCGTCGGCGCGCAGGGCGGCGACGTCGAGGCGGTCGTCCGCAACGGACGCACCGACGACGGCACCGGCCTGCTGGTCAGTTCGTCACGCGCGATCCTCTACGCATCGGAAGGCGACGACCACGCCGAAGCCTCCGCGGCCGCCGCGCGCGCGCTGCGCGACGAGATCAACCGGCACCGCTGACCCCCGCGCCGCCCTGCACCCGCTCCGTTGACCTCGCGCCGACGGGGCGGGCGTACCCTCGGTGCATGGCAAGTTCCCGTCCCGCGCGCAGGTCTTCCGCGCTCCTCCTGCCCTGGCTGCTCCTGCTGCACGCCCCGGCGTCCCTGGCGCAGGAGCGGCCCGCGGCCGAGTGGTGGGCGAATGCCAATGTCGGCTCCTACCATTTCGGTGACGCGGACGGGCACCTGCCTCCCGGCGAGGACTTCAACGAGTTCAATCCCGGCGTCGGCGTGGAAGTGCAGTGGCGCCCGGTGCATGCCGTGTCGGCGGGCTACTTCCGCAATTCGGTCGACGAGGATTCGCTGTACCTGCTGTACCACTTCACGCCGATCGCGCTCGGCCGGCACGTCCGCGTGGGTGCGCTCGGCGGGCTGGTCACCGGATACCCCGGCTACCGCGACGGCGGCGTCGCACCGGCCGGCGGGCTGGTCGCCAAGCTGGAGCGCGGGCGGTTCGGCGCGAACCTCATCCTGCTGCCGCCACTGGAGGACGTCACTCCGGCCACGATCGGGCTCCAGCTGAGGTACCGCTTCCGCTAGGCCAGGCGCGCCAGCACGGCGAAGGGGAACCGGAGCCAGATGGCCGCGAAGACCGCGGCGCGGGTGAATGCGTTCCGCCGCCGCGCCTCGAACTTGGTGAAATAGCGCCACAGTCCGCGGTGCTTGTGCCACTCGACGAACACCGGCCGCGCGCGGCTGGACACACCGCGCACGTGCACCACGCGCACGTCGTTGGCGACCGCCACGCTTCCGCCCGCTTCGCGCACGCGCCGGCACAGGTCCAGGTCCTCGGCGTGCAGGCGATAGGCGGTGTCGAACCCGCCGACCCGGTCGAACAGGGCGCGCGGCAGCAGCATCAGCGCACCGGACACCGCATCGACCGGCTGCAAGGCCGTGCCGGCCACCGGCACGTCCAGCCGTCCCGCGGCTCGACCGCGCCAGGACATGCCCAGCATCCGGCCGAAATCGGGATCACGGCGCCGGGCTGCGCCATCGCGGCGACCCGCTTCGTCGACCAGGTCCGCGCCGACGAGCATCGCGGCGCCGGCCGCATGTCCGCGCAGTTTCGACAGGCTGTCAGCCTGGACCAGGCAGTCAGGATTGACGAACGCGAGCCACGCACCGCCGAACCCGCGGTCGCGCAGCTCACCGGCTCCCTGGTTGCAGCCCACCGCGAACCCCGGGTTGTCCGGGTTGGCCACGAAGCGCAGGCGAGGGTCGGCCAGCGCCATGCGCTGCACCACCACCATCGTGGCGTCGGTGGAGGCGTTGTCGACGACCACCACCGCCTCGACGCCATCGGCGTCCAGCAGCCGCGACAGGCAGTCCTCGATCGTCTCCAGGCTGCAGTGCGTCACCACCACCGCGCCGATGCCCTCCCCTGGCACGGCGGGATTCACGCGCGGGTCCCCGTAGCGAAGGCCGGCGGCGGCACGACTTCCGCGGGGAACAGGTCGGGCTGCGTGCCCTCCTCGACGGCGGCCAGTCGCGCCGCCAGTGCATCGCGCGCGCCACGCAGCGGGTCATCCATCAGGAAACGCGCCAGGCGCGGATGCCATGCCGGCCAGCGGGCCGCCAGGGTCTCGAGGTCGCCGTCCGCGGTGATGCCCTCGGCAACGCATGCGACGTAGGCGGTCTCGCACAACGCGTTCCGCCAGCCCTGGCCCGCCAGCCGCAACGACAGGTCCACCAGCGCAGCGGCCCAGGATCCGTAGCTGGCCGCATCCAGTCCGCCCGCGCGCTGTCGCGCCCGGCCGCGGACCAGCACCGCGTGCCCGACCGCGGCAGGAAGTTCGGGATGCCGCGCGGGCATCGCCGCGGCAGCGCGCGCGAGGGCTGCCAACCCGACGGGCGAAGGCGGTGCAGCCACCTCGCCCAGGCGCGGCCATGCCGCTGCCTCGCCGGCATTGCTCCAGGGCGTGGCCGTGCCGACGGATGCGTCCCGGACCAGGCAGGCGGACAGCTGCTGCAGCCATCCCGGGCCGGGCCGCGCATCCGGCGCCAGCACCGCGACGTCGGCCTCGCCGCACGCCGCCAGCGCCTCGCCGAGATGGACCACGGGGCCGGCCGCGCGTTGCCTGCGGGTGTAGTCGGCGCACAACGCCGTGGTGCCGACCCAGCGCTCGATGATCGCCAACCCGCGCGGACCGGCACTGGCATCGTCTGCAAGCCACACCCGCGTCCCGGCGGGCGTGGCGGCATCCAGCGCGGCAAGGGTCGCGTCCAGCGCCGCGTCGTCGGTGCCGACCGGCAGCAGTACCACCGGCAGCGCGTCGACGGCGGCAGGCGCCGGGGCCACTACCGGTCGCGGCCTCCGCCCTGCAGCGGTTCCAGCGCGCGGAAACGGCGGCTGTACTCGTCGGTGAGGTCGCGCGCCTCCTGCGGATTGCGAATCACCTTCGGGGTCAGCAGCACGATCACTTCGCTGCGGTCGGTGCGATGGCTGCGGGTGCCGAACAGGCTGCCGATCACCGGGATGCGGCTCAGCCCGGGGACGCCGGCCGAGCCGGTGGTCACGCCGTCGCTGATCAGCCCGGCCAGCATGACGGTCTCGCCGCTCTGGATCGCGGCCTCGGTCTTAAGCCGGCGCGTGTCGATCGGCACGTTGCAGTTGCCGTCGCAGTTCTGCGGCACCGGGCCGGGGGAGCTGACCTCCTGCACGATGTCCAGGAACACCATGCCATCGCGGGTCACGCGCGGGCGCACCTTCAGGATCACGCCCGTGTCGAGGTACTGCACCTGGCTCACGGTCCCGGCTCCGCCGCTGATCGGGTCGAACGAGACCGACGACACCGGGATGCTGGTGCCGACGTTGAGCTCGGCCTCGGCGTTGTTGCGGACGACCACCGAAGGCGTCTGCAGCAGGCGCACGTCGGTGACTTCGTCGAGCGCGGAAATGATCGCGGCGGCGTTGCGGCCCAGGAACGTCCAGCCGAGGCCGTTGTTGCCGACGCGTCCTGCGAGGTCACCCCAGATCGAGCGACCGTCGGCATTCGGCAGGCCCGCGCCGCCGGAGGTCAGCGGATCGCTGACCGCGTTCTCGAAATACCAGTTGACGCCGTATTCGAGGTCGCCGGTCAGCTTGACCTCGGCCACCTGCGCTTCGATGTGCACCTGCAGCGGCATCACGTCGATCCGCTCGACCACTTCAAGGATCGAGCGCCACGCCTGGGGGCTGGTGCGCACCAGCAGCGTGTTGGTCTCCTCGACCGCTGACACGCCCACCGGGTCGCCCTCGATCTGAAGCGACACCGACGCGTCCCCGTCGTCCTCGGGGTCGAGCGAGAACTGCCCCTCGCCCATGCCTTCGCCATTGCCGCCGACGACCGGCGCGCTGCCGTCCCGGTCCCCGAAGCCCTCGTCCTTGAGCGTGCTCGACTGGAGGCCGGTCATCAGCGACGGATCGCCGCCGCCCGCGCCCCCACTGCCGCCGAACACCTCGGCCAGGCGCCGCGCCAGGTCGGCCGCCTTGATGTACTTGAGCTGGTAGGAAAACAGCTGGATGCCCTCGCCCGCACCCTCGATGCGGTCGAGCCACTGCTGGATGTCGTCCAGGTAGGACGGCTGCGGCGTGATCACCAGCACCGCGTTGGCGCCCTCCAGCGGCATGAACCGGAACATGCCCGCCACCGGCGAACCGCTCTCCTCGCCGAAGACCTTTTCCAGGTCCTCGACCACGCGCGTCGCCTTGCCCGAGCGCAACGGGAAGACGCCGACCGACATCCCGGCCAGCCAGTCGACGTCGAAGACCTCGATCGTGCGCAGGTAGTTGGCGAGTTCCGCGCGCGTCCCCGCCACCGTGATGGTGTTGCGCGCCGGATCGACATGCACGATCGCGTTGGTGCGCGCGTAGGGTTCGAGCAGCTTCTGCATCTCGGTCGCGGAGATGTATCGCAGCGGCACCACCCGCGTCTCGAACCCGCGCGCGTCGTTGGCGGGCCCGGTACGCGGCGCCACCGTGCCGGAGAGGCCGAGCTCCGCCGGGACGATGTTGTAGCGACCGTCGCTGTAGATCAGCCGCGCACCATTCCAGCCGAGCACCATCTCCAGCAGGCTCAGCGCTTCCGCCGGACTGACCGGGTCGGGCGTGGCCAGCGTGACCGTGCCCTGCACGCCCGGCGCGATCACGTAGTTCTGGCCGAGCATGTCGCCGAGGATCGCCTTGGCGACCGCGTGCAGCGATTCGCCCTCGAAGTTGAAGGTCACCGCGCCGGTCGTCGTGGCCAGGCCGGGGGGCGGAGCCGTCGCCGCGGCGCGGTCGATCAC
>CAMPJU010000116.1 GCA_946886995.1 uncultured Lysobacteraceae bacterium | reverse complement strand
AGCAGTTGCGGGAAGCGGGTGAACGGCCATTGCTCGCGCAGCCGCGGACCCCAGCGCTTGCCGACCCAGTAGCTCAGGCCGTCGCCCGCCAGCGCACCGAGCGCGGCGCAGGCCACCGCGTAGGTTCCGTCGATGTGGCCCAGGCCCACCAGGGCGCCGACCGCGAACAGCAGTGGCAACGCGGGGACCACGATGCCGACCACCGCCAGCGCGTCGCAGAACGCGACCAGGAAGATCAGCAGTCCCGCCGCGTTCGGATGGGCGCCGATCCAGGCGACGGTGCTGTCCAGCCAGGCGGAATTCATTGCGCAGGATTATAGGAAGCGGGTCCCCGGAAACTACAATCCGGCGATGGACACGGGCGACATCGCAGGCGATCCGGCAACGTCGCTGTTGCTGAAGGCCGATACCTTCGGGCGCATCCTGCTGGTGCAAGGCCCTGGCGGGCGCTTCGTGCGTCGCGACGTCGGGCCGGCACCCTGGTGGGCGCGGTGGCTCGCGCGGGCCCTCGCCGCCCGCGAGGCGCGGATGCTGCGCGCCGTGGGCGACGTGCCCTGGGCGCCCGGCCTGCTGCGCTGGGACGGCAGGCACCTGGACCGCGGCTACCTCGACGGCGAGGTGATGCACCGGCGTCCGCCGCGCGGGGACGTGGCTTACTTCAGGGCCGCGCGACGCCTGCTCCTGCAGCTGCGCCGACGCGGCATCGCGCACAACGACCTGGCCAAGGAGGCCAACTGGCTGGTGCTGGCGGACGGCAGTCCCGGCATCGTCGATTTCCAGCTCGCGGTCGCCGGTCCGCCGCGCGCCCGGTGGCTGCGCCTGCTGGCGCGCGAGGACCTGCGCCACCTGCTCAAGCACAAGCGCACGTATTGCCGCGACCGGCTCACGCCGACCGAGCGCCGGGTGCTCGCCAGGACGTCGTGGTTCCGCGATGCCTGGTTCGCCACCGGCAAGCCGGTGTACCGGTTGGTGACGCGGCGCATCCTGGGCTGGCGCGACAACGAGGGCCGCGGGCCGCGGCTGTAGCAGCACGGGAGGAGGGATCGATGGACCAGGACAGGCAATCGCTGCGCGGGAAGACGGTCTTCATCACCGGCGCGTCGCGCGGCATCGGGCGCGAGATCGCACTGCGGCTGGCCCGCGACGGTGCGAACGTCGCCATCGCGTCGAAGTCGGCGGCGCCCAACCCGAAGCTGCCGGGCACCATCCATTCGGTGGCCGCGGAGGTCGAGGCGGCGGGCGGGGGCGCGCTGCCCGTGCGGTGCGACATCCGCGAGGAAGCGCAGGTCCGGGCCGCCGTCGACGCGACGGTCGAGGCATTCGGCGGCATCGACGTGCTGGTCAACAACGCGAGCGCGATCTGGTTGCGCGGCACGCTGGACACCCCGATGAAGCGCTACGACCTGATGCAGGAGGTCAACGCGCGGGGCACCTTCCTGTGCACGCAGGCCTGCCTGCCGCACCTGCTGCGTGCAGGCAATCCGCACGTGCTGACCCTGGCGCCGCCGCCCTCGCTGGAGCCGCGCTGGTGGGCGCCGCATGCCGCATACACGCTGGCCAAGATGGGCATGAGCTTCGTGACGCTGGGGCTCGCCGCCGAGTTCGCGGGGCAGGGCGTGGCGATCAATGCGCTGTGGCCACGCACCATCATCGCCACCGACGCGCTGAACATGATCCCCGGCATCGACACCGCGCGCTGCCGCAAGCTCGCGATCGTCGCCGACGCGGCGCATGCCGTGCTGGTGCGGCCCGCGGCGGAGCGCACCGGTGCGTTCCTGATCGACGAGGACGTCCTGCGCGAGGCCGGCGTCGACGACTTCGACGCGTACGCGGTCGAACCCGGCCGGCCGTTGCTCCCGGACCTGTTCCTGTAGGCGCCTAGAGGGACGCCAGTGCCTGCCGGAGATCGGCGACGAGGTCGTCGACATGCTCCAGCCCGACCGACAGTCGGAGCAGGTTCTGCGGCGAGGTCGGCTGGCTGCCTTCGACCGAGGCCCGGTGTTCCACCAGCGATTCGCAACCGCCGAGGGACGTCGCGTTGTGGAACAGGCGGAGGTTCCCCGCGACCGCCAGCGCGGCCTCTCGCCCGCCGGCGAGCTCGATGCTCAGCATCGCGCCGGACCCGGACATCTGGCGCGCCGCGATCGCGTGCCCCGGGTGTGACGGCAGGCCGGGGAAGTTGACGCGCTCGATCGCAGGGTGCTCTGCCAGGAACGTGGCAATGCGCTGCGCGTTGGCGCAGTGGAGCGCCATGCGCGCCGGCAGCGAGCGGCAGCCACGCAGGGTCAGCCAGGCATTGAATGGCGCCATCACCGCGCCCGTGACGTGCCGCCGGTGCGCGACGCGGTCGTGGCCGTCGTCGCGCCGCGCGAACACCAGCGCACCACCGAGGACATCGCTGTGCCCGCCGAAGTACTTGGTGGTCGAGTGCATGGATACGTCGGCGCCCAGCGCCAGCGGCCGCTGCAGCAGCGGCGTGGCGAAGGGGTTGTCGCAGGCGAGCAGCGCACCGGCGCCGTGCGCCGCGTGCGCCAGCGCGGCGATGTCGCACACCTTGAGGCGCGGGTTGGACGGTGTCTCCGCCCACACGAGCGTGGTCGGCACCTGCAGGGCTGCGTGGACGGCACCGAGGTCCGCCATGTCCACGGTGACCGCGTCGATCCCGCGCTGCGGCAGGAATTCGCGCGCCAGGGTGCGCAAGCCGGTGTAGCAATCGTCGGGCACAAGCACGCGCGCGCCCTGCGGCAGGGATTCGAGCATGGCGGACATCGCCGCCATCCCGGACGCGAATGCGAGCGCCGCGGCGCCGCCCTCCAGCGCGGCGAGCGCCTGTTCCAGGCGGTCCTGGGTGGGATTGCCCTCGCGCTGGTACTCGTAGCCGCCGATGCGCTCGCCGGCCGGCCCGTGCAGGAAGGTGGTGGCCAGGTGCAGCGGTGGCGACATCGCCCCCGTCGCGGCGTCGGGTTCGGCGCCGGCATGGACCGCCAGTGTCTGCAGGTGCAGCGTGTCTTCGGCCGTGGCCATCGTCTTCTCCGGTCAGGCGTCGGCTTCGTTGACGTCCGGAAGCGTCCGGCCGCACTTGCGGCAGTGCCAGGCGTCGGTCTCATGGTCGGGCAGGCCGCATTCGACGCAGCGCACCTGGCGGCGCTGCGGGCGGAAGCTGCGCGCCAGTTCTGCGGTGTAGATGCCGGTGGGCACGGCGATGATGCTGTAGCCGATCAGCACCAGCATCGAGGCCATGAATCGGCCGAACGGCGTGAGCGGCACGATGTCGCCGAAGCCCACCGTCGAGACCGTGACGATCGCCCAGTACATGCCGATCGGGATGCTGGTGAAGCCGGCATCGGCGCCTTCGACCACGTACATCAGTGCGCCGAAAATCGCGACGATCGTCAGCATCGCGTAGAGGAAGACGAGGATCTTGTAGCGGCTGCGCGTGAGCGCGCCCAGCAGCACGCCCGCCTCGCTGGAATACTCGGCCAGCTTGAGCACGCGGAAGATGCGCAGCACGCGCAGCACGCGGACGATCAGCAGGAACTGGCTGCCCGCGAACAGAAGCGACAGGTAGGTCGGCAGGATCGAGACCATGTCGATGATGCCGAAGAAGCTCCGCGCGTAATGCAGCGGCCTGCGCACAAGCATCAGGCGCAGCACGTACTCGGCGGTGAAGATGAGGGTGAACGCCCACTCCAGCGCATAGAACGTGTCCGACCAGCGCGCCTGCAGGCCCGCCTCGCTGTCGAGGATCACGACGACGACACTGGCCAGGATCACCAGGATCAGCACCACGTCGAAGTTGCGCGCCTGGCGGCTCTCGTGGTGGAAGACGATGTCGAACCAGCGGCCACGCCAGCCCTCGCGCACGCGGGGCTCGAACTCCGGCTCGAAGAACCGGGAGCGTGACTCCGTCACGCGGCGCCGGACCCGGTGGCGTCGGCAACCTCCCGGAACGCCGCGCGCGCGGCTTCCAGGGTCTGCTCTACCTCGGCGGGCCCGTGGGCGGCCGAGGTGAAGCCCGCCTCGAAGGCGCTCGGTGCCAGGAACACGCCGCGCGCGAGCATGGCGTGGAAGAAGCGGTTGAACGCCGCGGTGTCGCAGGCGACCGCGCCGGCATAGGTATCCACCGGCTGGTCGCTGAAGAACAGGCCGAACATGCCGCCCACGCGGGTGGTGTGCAGCGGCACGCCGGCCGCGCGCGCAGCATCTTCGAATCCGTCGCACAGCGCGTTGGTCGTGCGCTCGATTGCATCGTGGAAGCCAGGCGCCTGCACGAGCTCCAGCATCGCCAGCCCCGCGGCCATCGCGACCGGATTCCCGCTCAGCGTGCCCGCCTGGTACACGGGCCCGGCCGGCGCAACCTGTTGCATCAGCTCACGCCGTCCGCCGTACGCGCCCACGGGCATGCCGCCGCCGATGATCTTGCCGAACGTCGTCAGGTCCGGCTTCACGTCGTACCGCGCCTGGGCGCCTCCCAGCGCGACGCGGAAGCCGGTCATGACCTCGTCGAACACCAGCAGCGCGCCGTGCCGGGTGCACAGGTCGCGCAGGTGCTGCAGGTAGCCTTCGCGCGGCGGCAGGCAGTTGGCGTTGCCGACCACCGGCTCGATGATCAGGCCGGCGATGTCGTCGCCGCACGCGTCGAACAGTGACGTTGCCGCGTCGAAATCGTTGTAGGGCAGGGTGAGCGTGAGGTCCGCCAGCGCCTTCGGCACGCCCGGCGAGGTCGGCACGCCGAACGTCAACGCGCCGCTGCCCGCCTTCACCAGGAACGAGTCGCCGTGGCCGTGGTAGCAGCCCTCGAACTTGACGATGCGCGCGCGGCCCGTGGCGCCGCGCGCCAGCCGGATCGCCGACAGGGTGGCCTCGGTCCCGGAATTGACCATGCGCACCATCTCGATGCTCGGCACCAGGCGCGAGACCGTTTCAGCCATTTCCACCTCGCGCGCATTCGGGGCGCCGAAGCTGAGCCCGTCGCGCGCCGCGCGCATCGCGGCGTCCAGGACGTCGGGATGGTTGTGCCCGACGATCATCGGCCCCCACGAGCCGACGTAGTCGAGGTAGCGGTTGCCGTCGACGTCGAACAGCCAGGCGCCTTCCGCGCGTTCCACGAAGAAGGGCTCGCCGCCGACCGAGTTGAATGCGCGCACCGGCGAATTCACGCCGCCCGGCATCAGCTCCCGCGCGCGGGCGAACAGGGCACGTGAACGCGGTTGCGGGCGGGGGGAGGCGGGGTCCATGGA
>CAMPJU010000115.1 GCA_946886995.1 uncultured Lysobacteraceae bacterium | reverse complement strand
AACTGACGACCTACCGCTTACAAGGCGGTTGCTCTACCAACTGAGCTAAGCCGGCATGGTGTGTGTCGGGCCACGATTCTAGCGCGCGACCGCGAGCCCCCCGTGGTCAGTCCGGGCAGGGGTGCGACTGCGCCTGCAACGCGGACAGCGCTGCGCGGGCAGCGGCAAGTGGCTGCCCGTCCGGCAACGCCAGGAGCAACCAGTCGGTATTGCCGCCGAGTGGATGCACCTGCGATGCGAATCCGGCATCGCGCAGGGCCTGCTGGCGGCGTCCTGCCGCTTCGGGGGTGCTGAAGCGGCCGAGCGCGATGCTGCCCGCCTCGGCGCCTTCCGCCACGATCAGGAAATCGTCGAACCCCGCCGCTGCGATGCGACTCGCGAGCGCCGCCGAGTCGCCGTCCGGAGGCGGCGGCGCCGCGACACGCCAGGCTTCGGGAGCCGGGCCAGGCATCGTGACCACCTCGAACGCGGGCGTGATCCCCGCAGCGGCTTCGCGCGCCGCGCCCAGGGTTGCCGCATCGCTGTACGGCCCGAAGCGATGGCAGCGCCGCGTCGCCGGCGCCCTCGGGTTCGTTGCCGTTGCCGCGTCCTCCGCAGGCAGGCGCAACCCGGGGACGCCGGCGGGTGTCTGGACGACCGGGTCGGTACGCGGTGCGGCGGGGTGCGCCACCCACCAGGCGGCGACACCCACGTTCATGACGGCGAGCAGGACGAGGAGTGCGCGGGGAAGCATCAGGCCATTGTAGGCGTCAGTCGCGACACATCCCGATGCGCGCCCAGGCCGCCAGTCCGCGCAGCACCAGCGCGGGCTCGACCCGGGCACCATCGACCCGGGCCGCCAGCGCCTCGGCGCCACCGCCGTGCAGCAAGGGTTGCACCTCGCGTCCCAGCATGGCGCGCGCGCGGGCCAGGCTGCGCTCCACCAGCGCGATCGCCGCGCCGTCGCAACCGGACGCGAGCGCATCGGGCGTATCGGTCGCGAACTCGTGGTAGGTGCCGCCTTCGGTGGGCAGGTGCGTCGCGCGCGCATGCAGGGCTTCGCGCATGAGCGTCGGCGACGGCGCGATGCGACCGCCGGCGTGGCGTCCGTCCGCGTCCAGCAGGTCGATCGTCAGCGCGGTCCCGACACCGACCACCAACCATGGTCCCCCGCCAGCCGCGAAGGCGCCAAGGAAGGCAAGGAAACGGTCGACGCCGAGCCGGTGCGGTTGCGCGTACCCGACCGCGACGCCCGCGCATGACGCGCTGGTACGCGCCATGTGGACACGGCCGAAGCGCGCGGCAAGTCCTTCCACCAGTTGCAGCGTCAGCGTCGGCGACGCGACCGAACTGACCCAGGCCGTGCCGCCGGCCGGCAATCCGGCGGTCCACCCCGGCGCGGCGTGGTCGCGGGCCGTCACCGGCCCGATCGCGCCGTCGCGGGACAAGGGCGCGAACTTCAGGCGCGAATTCCCCAGGTCCAGCAGCCAGTCCGCGGGCGCCGCGGTCATCGGGCACGCACGCTGGCTTCGCCCGCATGGAAGACACGTTCGGCGCCGCCGGCAAGTTGCATGCGGAGCCCGCCGTCGGCCGCGACTCCCCGTGCAACGCCAACGTGCCGTTGCACGCCATCGGTCACCAGCACGTCGCGGCCGGCCAGGACATCGAACGTCGCGAACCGGGCGAGGACCGGCGCCAGTCCGTCGCGCTCGAACCGCGCAAGCGCGGGAAGGAGTTGCGCCAGCACTGCCGTGGCGACCGCATTGCGATCGATCGCACCGGGGCCGGCGACGCCCGGGGGCAGGCACCGTGCCAGGTCCGTCCATGGCTGGTCGATCACGTCGGCGGCAGTGGCGGGCAGGTGAACATTGATGCCCACGCCCACCACGGCGTGCGCGGGCCCCGCGTGTTCGCCCCCGCCCTCGACCAGGATGCCGCCCAGCTTGCGCAACTGGCCGTCGGGCCCGGCCACCACCAGGTCGTTGGGCCATTTCAGGCCGATCCCCGCCACGCCGTGCGCCTGCAGCGCCTCCGCGGCCGCGACGCCCGCCAGGAGGCTCAAGCCTCCCAGGCGCGCGAGCCCACCGCCGAAGCGACGCGCCACCGAGAACGACACGTGGGCAGCGAGCGGCGATGCCCACGACCGCCCCCGCCGGCCGCGGCCGCCCGTCTGCCGCTCCGCGAAGAGGACCGTCGCGCCACGGTCGGGCGGTCCGCGCCGCAGCAGCTCGCTGCTGGTGGAGTCGAGCGACCAGGCGACCTCGAGCGCCGCAGCCCCCGCCGCAAGTTCGGCGTGGGCGGCAGGAGGCAACGCCGCGCGGATGGCGGCGGCGTCCAGCAGGCTGACGGGGCTGCGCAATGCGTAGCCCTGCCCGGGGCGCGCGTCGATCCCGATCCCCGCGCCCCGCAAGGCATCGATCCGCTTCCAGATCGCCGCCCGGGTCAGGCCGGCGTCCCGGGCGAGGTCGTCACCCGGAGCCGGGCCCTCCCCCAGTCGTTCCAGCAGGGCGCGCTCGTCCATGGGTGGGATTATCCGGGTTGCGCCCAACCGGGATATAGTGGGTTGACGCCTTCCGTCCCTGACCGGCTCCCTGCCATGTCCAGATCGATCACCGCCTTGCTCCTGGCCTGTGCCTGCGCGACCGCGATGTCGGCGGCCACGGCGCGCGACATCGCACACCTGTCCGCCGGGGACAGCGGGTGCCCGGCGGAGGTTGCGGCGGCCAAGGCCGAAGCCGCCGACGAGCGCGACGACAAGAAGGCGCTCACACGATCGGCCGAGCCATCGACCACCCCGGTCCGCGGCAAGCCGACGGTGCGCGGGACGGATGCCGCGTCGGGCAGCCGCCTGCAGGCGCCGCGCTGGCACAGCTTCCTGCCGGGCATGTTCCGCTGATTGCCTGACGGCATGCTGCGTGCACTGGGGCGGCTGTTCCGTCCCGAACCGATCCCTGAATCCACCTGGCTGGCCGTCACGGCGCGCGTGCCGTGGGTGGCCGCCTGCGATGACGCCAGGCGCGCGCGCCTGAGGGAACTCGCCACGGCGTTCCTGCACCGCAAGACGATCACGCCCCTGGGCGGACTGGTGCTGGACGACACGGACCGCGCTGTCCTTGCCGCGCTGTGCTGCATGCCGCTGCTGGAATTCGGCGCGGGCGGGCTCGCGGGATGGTCGCAACTGATCGTCTATCCGGAAGCGTTCCGCGTGGACCGCAGCCACGTCGACGCGGCCGGCGTGCTGCACGAGTGGAACGACGAACTCATCGGCGAAAGCTGGGACGCGGGTCCCCTGGTGCTGTCATGGGCCGACGTGCAGTCGGACCTGGCGAACCCGCGCGAAGGCTACTGCGTGGCCGCGCACGAGATGGCGCACAAGCTCGATGCGCTGGACGGCGCGCTCGACGGCACGCCCCCGCTGCCGCGCGCCTGGCAGGAGGCGTGGGCCCGCGATTTCCAGCGCGCGTACGACGCCCTCGCCGCGGACGTCGACGCCGGCCGCGACACCGCGATCGACGGCTACGCCGCCGAGGCGCCGGAGGAGTTCTTCGCCGTGTGCACCGAGTACCACTTCAGCGATCCGGCGCTGCTGCGCCGCACGTTCCCGGACGTGGCCGCGCATCTCGCCCGGCTCTACGGTCCGCCGGCACCCTAGAGCCCTGGCGGAAACTCGACCTCGAACCGTGCACCGCCGAGGTCCGGTGCCTGGCCGACCTCGAGGGTGCCGCGATAGCTGCGCACGATGTCCTGCACGATCGCCAGGCCAATGCCGTGGCCCTGCACGCGCTCGTCGCCCCGCACCCCGCGCTGCAGCACCCGTTCGACCTTTTCAGGCGGGATGCCGGGTCCGTCGTCGTCCACGGCGACCCACAATCCGGGCCGTCGGCCGGGCGACGTCGCGCCAGGCCGCACCGTCAGCAGTACGCGCTTGCGCGCCCACTTGAACGCGTTCTCCAGCAGGTTGCCCAGCAGTTCCTGCAGGTCGCCCACTTCCCCGTGGAAGCGCGCTTCCGAATCGATCTCGAATTCGCAGAGCACGCCCTTGCTCGCATAGACCTTTTCCAGCCCGCGCACGATCTGCTCTGCGTGCGGCTCGATGTCCACGGGCGCGGCAAACAGCGCATGCCCGCCCGACACCGCGCGCGAGAGCTGGTAGGACACCATCTCGTTCATGCGCCGGACCTGGACGTCGAGCTCCTCGCGCAACTCGGCTTCGCCGACGTCGCTGTCGAGGCGCGCGCGCAGCACCGCCAGCGGGGTCTTCAGGCTGTGCGCCAGGTCGGCGAGCGTATGGCGGTGGCGGTCGAGGTTCTCGCGCTCGCTCTCGATGAAGGCGTTGATGCTCGCGGTCAGCGGCTCGAGCTCGCGCGGGTGGCGCTCGGTCATGCGCGATGCGAGCCCACGCTGCACGCGGGAAAGTTCCGCGACGACCCGCCGCATCGGGCGCAGGCTCCAGCGCAGCACCACCATCTGCAGCAGCAGCAGGATCAGGCCCGCGCTGCCCAGCCAGCCCCACAGTGCCTGGCGGAAGACGGTGATCTGCCGGCTCAGTGCCGATGTGTCCTCGAGCACGTGGATGGTGTAGTGGAACTCGGCCTCGGGCCGGTCCTCGACGCTCCAGACCAGGCCCATCCCGTAGCGGTAGGCCTGACCCGCGGATCCGTCGAGCTCGCTGAAGGCCAGCGGGCCGGAGAACACTTCCTCGCCCGGTGCGAGCATCACGCCGTCCGGGATCAACGGCCCCTGCATCGATGGCGACTGCCAGCGCCCGTTGGGCAGCACGACCTCCGCATACAGGCCACCGCCCGGCCGCGCGAAGCGCGGGTCCGGCTGGGTCTCGGGGACGTACAGGGAGCCGTCGCGCAGGAACTCGATGTCGTCGGCATAGGCCAGCGCATAGCTGCGCAGGCGCTGGCGCACGTTGCTTTCGGCGGTATCGAGGAACGCGCGGTCCAGCGCATAGCCGGCCAGGGCGAGGAACGCGACCAGCCCCAGGCTCGCGGCAAGCAACTGCCGCGACTGCAGGGAGCGCGGTCGACCCCAATGCCGCATTCGGCGGAGTCTAGTCGCCGCTCCGCGGGATGGCGAACCGGTAGCCCCGGCCGCGGACGGTCTCGATCGGCTTGAGGGTGCCTTCCGGGTCCAGCTTCTTGCGCAGCCGGCCGATGAACACCTCGAGCACGTTCGAGTCGCGATCGAAGTCCTGCTGGTAGATGTGCTCGGTCAGGTCGGCCTTCGACACCAGCTCGCCCGCGTGCATCATCAGGTACTCGAGCACCTTGTACTCGTAGCTGGTCAGGTCGACGTT
>CAMPJU010000114.1 GCA_946886995.1 uncultured Lysobacteraceae bacterium | reverse complement strand
GTCGGCGAGCGTCCGGGCCATGGCTACAGCGCGCGGTGCACGGCTTCGCCGAACAGCGGCGTGTGGTGGGCGCAGTCGTTGAGGCGCACGACGTCCAGCGCGTCGACGGAAGCGCCTTCGAGCAGGTTCAGCGTGGTCGGGGCCTGGCGAAAACGCCACAGGCGCGCGAGCGGGAGACCCAGCACCCGGCAGAGGATCACCCGGTTGACCGCGTCATGTGCGACCACCAGCAACGTGTCTTCGTCGCCGAGCCCGTCGCACGCGCGCTCCAGCGCCGGCCAGGCACGGTCGAGCACGTGCTGCAGCGACTCGCCTTCCGGCATCAGGACTTCGTGCGGTGCGTCGCGCCACGCGATCGACCGCTCCGGGTCCCGCTCGCGGATCTCCGCGGCGAGCAGTCCTTCCCAGGTGCCGTGCGCGATCTCCATCAGGCCGGCGTCGATCCGCAGCAGGTCGCGGCGCGCATCGCCCAGCGCGAGTTCCGCGGTCCGCGCCGCGCGTCCCAGCGGGGACGCCACCGCGCGGTCGATGCGCACGTCGCGCAGGCGCTCGCCCAGCGCGCGTGCCTGCGACTCGCCGACGGGCGAGAGCGCGATGTCCTCCTGTCCCTGGTAGCGCCCTTCGGCATTCCAGGGCGTCTCCCCGTGGCGGGCCAGCAGGATCCTCACAACGCCTCCAGCGACAGCACGCCGGGAATGCCGCGCAGCGCGACCACCTGCGCGTCCGGCACCGGCCGGTCGACGGTGATCGCCGCGAGCGCCTGGCCGTGGCCGGTCGCCCCGAGCGAGAAGTTGACGATGTTCACGCCGGCCGCTCCCAGGTGCGAACCCACCAGCCCGATGATCCCTGGCCGGTCCTCGTTGCGCATCAGCAGCAGGTGTGACTGCGGATCGAAGTCGAGCTCGACGCCGTCCAGCCGCACCACCCGTGCACCGCGGTGGAGCGTGGCCTCCAGTTCGCGCGCGTTGCCGGATTCGTCCTCGACCTGGAGCTTGAGCAGCCGGTCGAAGCCGTCGCCATCGCCGCCCACCGTCTCGGCCACGTCCAGGCCCCTGCGCTCCGCCTCGGCCAGCGCGTTCACCGGCGTCACCCGGCCCGACGCGCTGCCGAGCAGCGCCGAAACCAGCAGGCGCGTGAGTGGGCGCGGATCCAGTCCTTCGGTGCGGCCGGCGTAGGTGATGTGCAGGCGTGACGGCGCGGGGACCAGGCGCGCCGCCAGCCGCCCGAGCGCCGACATCAGCGGCATCCACGGACCGACCTCGCGCGCGGCTTCCGCCGACAGCGGCGGCAGGTTGACGCAGCCGGCCACCGCGCCGGTCGCGAAATAGTCCAGCACCTGGCGCGCGAGGATGGTGCTGACGGCCTGCTGCGCTTCGCCGGTCGATGCGCCCAGGTGCGGCGTCAGGATCAGGTTGGGCTGCGCGCGCAGCTTCGAATCCGCCGGCAGCGGCTCGGTGGCGAAGGTGTCGAGCGCGGCGCCCGCCAGGTGCCCGCCGTCGAGTTCGGCGAGCAGCGCGTCCTCGTCGACCAGCCCGCCGCGCGCGGCGTTGACCAGGTACGCCCCGGGCTTCATCAGCGCGAGCGTGCGCGCGTTGACCAGGTGCGTCGTCTCCTTGGTGCGCGGCACGTGCAGCGTCACCACGTCGGCCCAGCCCAGCAGTTCGTCGAGCGTCTTCAACGGCACGCTGCCGTGGCCCGCCGCGGACGGTGGCAGGAACGGGTCGTACGCGGCCACTTCCATGCCCAGCGCCCGCGCCTTGCGCGCGACCGTGCCGCCGATCCGTCCGAGGCCGACCACGCCGAGCTTCTTGCCTTCCAGCTCGAAGCCGGTGAGCCCCGCCTTCGGCCATTCGCCCGCCTTCATCCCGGCGTCCGCGCGCGGCACGTGGCGGGCGAGCGCGAACAGCAGCGACAACGCATGTTCCGCGGCCGCGAGCGTGTTGCCGTCCGGCGCGTTCATCACCGCGATGCCCTTCGCCGTGGCCGCATCGACGGCGATCGTGTCGACGCCCGCGCCGGCGCGTCCCACCAGGCGCAGCGACGTCGTGCCCGCGATCGCCTCCGCGGTGACCGGCGTGGCCGAGCGCACGAGCAGCGCGTCCACGCCATCGAGCGCCGCGGCGAGCCGGGCGGCGTCCTTGATCGGTTCGGAGGTTTCGACGGTCCAGCCGGCGTCGCGGAACAACGCCAGCCCGGAATCGTGGATGCCGTCGCAGGCCAGGACCTTCATTCGCATGCTCCAGTCGGGAAAAGGCTCCCGCGAAGACGCATGCCGCCGGCGCTACGGACGAACGGCCCGCACCTGGGTGCGGGCATTGGCCTTGCTATCGGGAAACGGGGCCGGCTGGCATGGGAATCCGCGATGGCTGCGAGCGTAGTCCTACTCCGCGGCGGGCGCCAGCCCCAGCTCTTCCAGCACGCGCGGCGACTGGAAGGCCTCCTGCATCACCCACTGCATGTAGCGGCTGTCCACCGCGATCATGCGGGTCATCTCGTCGTCGTAGACCCAGTTGCTGGCCACCGACTCCCAGATGCCGTCGAACGCCAGGCCGACCAGTTCGCCGTGCGCATCGAGCACGGGCGACCCGGAGTTGCCGCCGGTGATGTCCAGGTCGGACAGGAAGTTGACCGGCACCGTGCCCAGTTCCTCGCTGGCCAGCCCGCCGTAGCGCTTTTCCTCGATCGCCTGCAGCAGCGGCGCGGGCGCGTCGAACGGCTCCTCGCCGGTCGCCTTGGCCGCGATCTGCTCGAGCGTGGTGAAGGCCGGCTGGCGGGTGCCGTCGAGCTTGGTGTAGCCCATGACGTTGCCGAACGTGATGCGCAGCGACGAGTTGGCATCCGGGTAGACGAAACCGCCCTGGCTCTCGCGGTGGTCGGCGACCGCCTGCAGGAACACCGGTCGCGCCAGCAGTTCCTCGCCGCGGCGGACGTCGGCCTGCGCCTCGAGGTCGAGCAGGGTCGGCATGATCGCGACCGCGAACGCGACGGCCGGATCCTCGCTCGCCTCCAGCGTCGCGCGATCGGCGGCCAGCAGCGCGAGGCGCGTGTCCAGGTCGCCCAGGGTGGTGGCCGACAGGCGGTCCAGTGCGGCCTGCACGGCGGCCTCGTCGTTGCCGCCCAGCCACGCGTCGATCGACGCGACCCGCTGCGCTTCCGGCAACGCGAGGTACTGGCGCAGCCAGTACGCCTGCAACTGCCGGTCCATCGCCGGGTGGTAGCGCTTCTCCATCTGGCGCAGGTAGCCCTCGTAGCCGGGCAGGTCGCGATCCTGGTAACCCGGCTCGCGTTCGGCATCCGGCTTCGCGCGCTCGATCGCCAGGCGGTACAGCTCGACGGCCGCGCCGATGGTGGCGGTGCGCTGCAGCTGCGACAGCACCAGGTCGCGCTCGCGGGTGGCACGTTCGGCTTCGTGCAGTGCCATCAGCTTGGCGTGCGCAGCGAGCGCGGCTTCGCCTTCGTCCCCCTGCCCGCGCAGCCACTCCAGCACCGCGGTTTCCTCCGCGTGCTTCTGTTCGCTGGCATTCGTCCGCTCGAACCCGGCGACCTGCCCGCCGTAGTTCTTCATCGCGTTCTGGTATCCGCGGATCGTCGTGGCGTACTTGACCTTGATGTCCTCGTTGCCCTCGCCGGCGGCCTCGATCAACTTGACCAGGTCTTCGTAGTGCGCCTTCACCGTCGGGTAGGTCCACTGCTCGGTCTGGTCGAACTCCGCGGCCAGGGCATAGCGCGCGGTGCGGCCGGGGTAGCCGGCGACCATCACGAAGTCGCCGAGCTCGAGCGGGCGGTCGGCGAACTCCAGCCACTGCTTCGGCTCGAACGGCACGTTGTCTTCCGAATACGGCGCGGGCTTTCCGTCCGGCCCCACGTACGCACGGATGAACGAGAAGTCGCCGGTGTGGCGCGGCCACATCCAGTTGTCGACTTCACCGCCGTAGTTGCCGATGCCGCGCGGCGGGGCGTAGACCAGGCGCACGTCCTTGATCTCGATGTTCTTGAACAGCCGGTAGGTGTTGCCACCGGAGAAGCTGTAGAAACGGCAGCGGAAGCCGGGTTCCGACTCGCAACCGGCGACGAGCTGCTTCTCGATGGTGTCGCGCGCTTCGGCGCGCCCGGCGGCATCGGGCGCGGCCTCGATCGCGGCGCGCACTTCACCGGTGACGTCGCGGATCGAGTCGAGCACGTAGATGCGCGCGTTCGGGCCGCCGGACAGTTCGTCGTCGAACGAGGCGGCGTTGTAGCCGGTCTCGAGCAGGTTGCGGTCGGGCGTGGAGTTCAGCTGGATCGCGCCGTACGCGCAGTGGTGGTTGGTCGCCACCAGCCCCTTCGGCGAGACGAAGCCCGCCGTGCAGCCACCGAGCGAGACCACGGCGCCCAGCGGGTCGCCGGTGAGGTCGGCCAGCTGTTCCGGCGGCAGCTCGAGCCCGGCCTTGGCCAGCGGCCCGGCGATTTCGGGGAGCTGTTGCGGGACCCACATGCCCTCGCCCGCCTGGACGGCGGGCACGGCAACGGTGGCGGCAAGGGCGACGGCAAGCACGGACAGGCGCATGAGGAGTTCCCGTTTGGATATCCACCGAGTCTAGCGAAGGTCCCGGTGGGCGGGCACGGGCCGTGCACCCCCGGCCCGTATAATTTGCGGTTTCAGGCGGCCCGCCCACGCGGCCCGCCGCGCACGCAAGGCGACCCCATGACGCAGATGACGATGAAGGCGCTGGTCAAGCGCGAAGCCGGCAAGGGCATCTGGATGGACGAGGTACCGGTGCCCTCGCCCGGTCCGAACGAAGTCCTGATCCGGCTGGAGAAGACCGCGATCTGCGGCACCGACCTGCACATCTACCTGTGGGACGAGTGGAGCCAGCGCACGATCACGCCCGGGCTGGTGATCGGCCACGAGTTCGTCGGCCGGATCGCGGAACTGGGCTCGGCGGTGAGCGGTTACCGCGTCGGCCAGCGCGTCTCCGCCGAGGGGCACATCGTCTGCGGCCACTGCCGCAACTGCCGTGCCGGGCGCCAGCACCTGTGCCCGAACACGGTCGGCATCGGCGTCAACCGCGACGGCGCGTTCGCCGAGTACATCGTGATGCCGGCCTCCAACCTGTGGCCCATCCCCGACCAGATCCCGAGCGAGCTGGCCGCGTTCTTCGACCCGTTCGGCAACGCCGCGCACTGCGCGCTCGAGTTCGACGTCGTCGGCGAGGACGTGCTGATCACCGGCGCGGGGCCGATCGGGATCATCGCCGCGGGCATCTGCAAGCACATCGGCGCGCGCAACGTGGTGGTCACCGACGTCAACGACT
>CAMPJU010000113.1 GCA_946886995.1 uncultured Lysobacteraceae bacterium | reverse complement strand
ATGATCCCGGAAGGGGTGAAGACCGAGGCGAGCGACGCGCGCGTGTCGTCGGAATACGTGGAGAACCACATCCAGGTCGGCATCGAGGCGCTGCGACTGATCCGCCGGCACGGGAAGTCGGTGCGGCACCTGAGGTTCGACGAGTGATGACACCGCAGGACACCTATCACCTGATGGCGACGATCGCCTTTCCCGCCGCGGCCTTGTGGGCGCTGGTGCAGTGGTACCAGTCGATTCGCCAGCGCAGAGAGGAGCTGCGCTGGAAGCGCGCCGAGGCGGCGTGGCGGCTGATGGACGAGGTCTTCAACGATCCACAGGTCGCCATCGCCTTCGACCTGGTCGACGGCGAGACCAGCTCCATCGAGGTTCCCGGTGGCGGCGTCGAGCCAGTGTCCGCGGCAGACATCGCAACGGCGCTGGATCCAGCCAATGTCGATGGAACTCCGCGCGCGCGGGCAATACGGGATGCCTTCAACTGCGTGCTGTATTCGCTCGACCGGCTGGAGGGCGCCATCCAGTCCGGCTACGTGCTCGAAGAGGACGTCGATGCTCCGACCCGCTATTACGCACGACTCCTGCGGGGAATCGGTCCCGGCATGAGGCGCTATGCGACGGAGGTCGGCTATGACCGGGCATTGACGTTGATCCTCAGGCTCGGCAGGCAGACAGGATGACTGGCGACGTGACGTCCGCGGACGTGGTGAGTTTCTGGCGCGAGGCCGGGCCGACGCACTGGTTCGCGAAGGACGATGCGTTCGATGCGCAGTTCGAGCGCCGGTTCCGCGAGGCGCATTTCGCGGCGGCGAGGCGCGAACTGGATGGCTGGGCGGACACGGCGGAGGGCTCGCTGGCGCTTCTGCTGTTGCTCGACCAGTTCCCGCGCAACGTGTTCCGCGGAACGGGGCATGCGTACGCGACCGACCCGCTGGCGCGGCACTTCGCCGTGGCAATGGTCGAGGCGGGCCAGGACGCGCAGATCGAACGCGAGCTCCGGTTGTTCTGCTACCTGCCGTTCCAGCACTCGGAGGCGATGGCCGACCAGGAGCGTGCGGTCGCGCTGCTGCAGGCGATGGACCAGGCGAAGTGGGCGCTGCACCACCGCGACATCATCCGTCGCTTCGGCCGCTTCCCCCACCGGAACTCGGCACTGGGTCGCGAGAGCACGCCGGAGGAACGCGAGTTCCTGCGCGAGGGCGGATTCGGCGGGTAGCGCTAGTAGCGGGGCACGTTGGGGTCGATGTCCGCCCAGGCCTCGATGCCGCCGACGACGTTGTGGATGTCGCGGAAGCCGCGCTGGCGGAAGTGCTCAGCGGCCTGGGCGCTGCGGTTGCCGTGGTGGCAGAGGAACGCGATGGCGGTGTCCGGCGGCAATGCCTCGAGTTCCGCGAGCCCGCCCTCGTCCAGCGTGCGATGCGGGACCGGCGCCTGTGCGAGCGCACGCTCGTCGGCGGGGCGCACGTCCACCAGCAGCAGGTCGCCGGCCGCCGCGCGACGCGCCGCTTCGTCGGGCGACATCGACTGCACCTTCGGCGGGGCGTTCGGGTTGTCGATGAACAAGCCGCGGCCGCGAGCGTCGTCCACCCACTCGATGCGCAGGCCCTCGGCGCGCCGCGCGGAAGCAAGGTCGAACTGTGCGCGGATGCCCTCGGCTTCCGTGGAGATCGCGTTCGGGTCGATGGGTGCCAGCTGCAGGCGCGCGTTGAAGTTCGCATCGATGGCCAGCTGCAATGCGTGTCCCTCGCCGGCGTTCGCGATGGATTCCTTCAGCATCCGCGCGGCCTCGGGGGCGATGGTGATCGACGGCGGCGTCCGGTCGGGGGGCGGCACGCCGAGTGCCGCGTGCAGTTCGCCGCTGTTCGCCATCTGCTCGATGATGTCGCTGCCGCCGACAAGCTCGCCGCCGATGTAGAGCTGCGGGATGGTCGGCCACTGGCCGTACACCTTGATGCCCTCGCGGATCTCCGGGTCGGACAGGACGTCGACGTGGCCGTACTCGACGCCGGTGTCGGCCAGCGCCCCGACTGCCTTGGCCGAGAATCCGCATTGCGGCGCCCGCGGCGACCCCTTCATGAAGAGCACGACGCGGTTGGCGTCGAGCACCGAGCGGATGCGGGCCTGGAGCGCGGGGTCGAGGGACATGGCGGGGGGCCTTGCGGGGAAACTCCCCAGTCTAAAGGCCGCGTCCGCGCGCGTCGCCCGGGGGCATGAATCCGTCCGCAAACCCGTTCATGAATGCACGGAGGCGCGCTGGCATGATCGCGCCATGCCCGAGCCCCGGTCGCTGCATCGTCCGCCACGCAGGCCCCATGCCTGGGCCTGGGCGTTGGCGGCATCGCAGCTGGTCGTGGCCTTCGTGTGGTGGCGACTGGGCTGGCAGGTGGGGTTGCCGGCGATGCTGCTGTCGCACGCCCCCTTCGTGTGGGGAACGCTGGTCCCGGATTCGGCCCTGTTCAGCCCGGTGCTCGCGCGCCTGCCGACCAGGGACCGGGTCGTGTGGCTGACCATCGACGACGGCCCGTCCGACGACACGCTGGAATTGCTGGAACTGCTGGATGCGGCCGGCGCGAAGGCCACCTTCTTCCTGGTCGGCGATCGTGCCGCCGCGCGCCCGCGGCTGGTGCGCGAGATCGTCGAGCGCGGCCACGCGGTCGGCAACCACAGCACCACGCACCCGCAGGCGTGGTTCTGGGCGCTCTCGCCGCGCCGCATGCGCGCGGAGATCGCGCGCACCCAGCAGGTGCTCGCCGGCATCACCGGGACGCCGCCGCTCTGGTTCCGCGCAGTGGTCGGGATGGCCAATCCATTCGTGGCCGCGACGCTGCGCGACCACGGCCTGGCCCGCGTGGCATGGAGTGCGCGCGGCTATGACGCGGTGGAGGTCGATCCGTCCCGCGCGCTGGCGCGCATCGAAAAGCAGCTCCGGCCCGGCGCCATCGTGCTGCTGCACGAAGGGGCCGCCCACGGCCGCAACGTCGAACTCGTGGCCCTGCTGCTGCAGCGGCTGCGCGAACTCGGCTACGCGACCGTGCTACCGGAGCTCCGCGACGATGCGCCAGTTGTTGAACGGCGTCTTCCCGTAGAGGGGAGTGAACTCGGCACGTAGGCCGGCGTCGGCGAACCGTGTCCGCAGCGCGCCTTCGTCCGGGTAGCGGCGCGGCCCCGCGTTCATCCAGCCCAGTGCCCGCGAGAACGCATCGACGCCCCGGGTGATGCGGGCGCGCCGGCTGCCGTCGTCCAGGCCGGTGCGGATCACCAGCCGCGCGCCCGGCACCAGCATCGCGACCGCCGCGTCCAGCATGGCGTCCTGCACGGCGGGATCGACGAACTGCAGCACGTCGAGGATGGCGATGCTGCCGCGGTGCACCGGTGAACCGTCGGCCAGGTCGACGGCGTCGAAGGCGACGTCCCGCAACCCCGCACGCGCCGCGGCGCGCTGCGCGCGGAGGACCTTCGCCTGGTCGTTGTCGATGCCGCGGTACGGCAGGCCGATGCCGTGCGCGCGCAATGCGTGCGCCAGCAGGCCGATGCCGCAGCCCAGGTCGAGCAGCGGCGCGGACGTGCCACGCAAGGCATCGACCACGCCTGGATACAACGGATCGGTGCGCAGCTTGGCCAGCGCGTAGTGGTAGTGCCAGCGGTTGCCGTGCCAGCGCTCGGGCAGGAAGGCGGTGGCGACGTTGCGCGCGGTCGCCGCGTCGAGCGGCAGGGTCGCGTCGGCGGGCGTCACGGGGATGCCGTCATGCCGACGCCAGCAGCCGCCGCGCCACCGGCAGCGCCGCGTCCGCCCACGACGCGTGCATCGCGGCCGAGGGATGCAGCTTGTCGGCGACCAGCATCGCGTCCTCGCCACCGCACTCGCGGCTGGTGCCCGTGATGTCGACGAACGCGACGCCGTGTTGCTCCGCCACCTGGCGTGCCGCGGCGTTGAACGCATCGATCTCCCCCGCGACCTGCGCGGGGTCGCGCTTCTCGGCGCGCGCGAACGGCGTCACGCCCCAGTCCGGGATCGACAGCACCATGACCCGGCCGGCCTCGCCGCCCGTGAACCGGATCGTCCGGCGCAGCAGCTCGGCGAACTCGCCGCGGTACTCCGCGACGCTGCGTCCCCGGTACTGGTTGTTCACGCCGACGAGCAGCGTCGCGAAGTCGAAGTGGCCGAGCGGCTCCTCGCAGTCGATCGCCGTCGCCAGTTCGTCCGTGGTCCAGCCCGTCTTCGCGATGATCCGCGGATCCTCGAGCGCGATGCCTTCCGCGCGCAGCGCGCGGGCCATCAGCTCCGGCCACCGTCCGTCGCGTGGCACGCCTTCGCCGATGGTGTAGCTGTCGCCGAGCGCCAGGTACTTCATGCGACCGCCGCGGTGCGCGAGGCGTGGCGGGCGAGCGTGCGCTCGATGCGCGCGAACACGTCGCGGAGCACGTCCGGCTCGGGCAGCAGGGTGACCCGGAAATGGTCGCGGTAGGGCACGTTGAAGCTCGATCCGGGCACCACCAGCACGCCCTCGTCCTCCAGCAGGCGCAACGCGAACGCATGGTCGTCGAAGCCGTGCGCGGCGGCGCCCGCCACCCGCGGGAATGCGTACAACGCGCCGCGAGGTTCGACCAGGTCGAGGTGTTCGCTGCCCGCGCAGGCCTCGGCCACGATGCGCCGCGCCTCGTGCAGCCGGCCGCCGGGCGCGCACAGCGCGCCGATCGTGTCCTCGCCGTGCAGCGCGCATTCGACCGCGAGCTGCCCCGGGACGTTGGCGCACAGCCGCAGCGCGCCCAGCAGGTCCATCGCGTGGTGGAAATCACCGGACGCCAGCGGATCGCCGGACAGCACCGCCCAGCCGACGCGCCACCCGCAGGCGCGATGCACCTTGGACAGGCCGCCGAACGACAGGCAGGGCAGGTCGCCGGCCAGTGGCGCCAGCGGTTCGAAGCGGGCGCCGTCGTAGAGGATCCCGTCGTAGATCTCGTCGCTCATCAGCAGCAACCGGTGCCTGGCGGCGACCGCGACGATGCGTTCCAGCAGTTCGCGCGGGTACACCGCGCCGGTCGGGTTGTTCGGGTTGATCAGCACGATCGCGCGCGTGCGCGACGACACCCGCGCGGCGATTTCGTCCGGGTCGGGCAGGAAACCGTTGGCGGCGTCGCACCGGTAGTACACCGGCCGCCCGTCGTTGAGGATCGTCGCGGCCGACCACAGCGGGTAGTCCGGCGACGGCAGGAGCACCTCGTCGCCCGGGTTGAGCAGCGCACGCAGCGACAGGTCGATCAGCTCGCTGACGCCGTTGCCGATGAATACCCGTTCGGCGCTGGCATGGGG
>CAMPJU010000112.1 GCA_946886995.1 uncultured Lysobacteraceae bacterium | reverse complement strand
TCCAGACCGTGCCGCCGGCGGTGCGCGGCTCCAGCCCGTGCTTGATCGCGTTCTCCACCAGGGTCTGCAGCATCATCGACGGCATCGGCGTGTGGCGCAGCGACTCGGGCACGTCGACCTGCACCTGCAGGCGCTGGCCCATGCGGATCTTCAGGATCTCGAGGTAGGCGAGCGCACGTTCGAGTTCCGCGCCGAGCGTGGACGGCGCCTCGCTGTCGCGCGGCAGCGAATTGCGCAGGTACTGGATCAGGTGGCCGAGCATCTGTTCGGCGCGCTCCGGATCGCTGCGGGTCAGCAGTTGCGCGCTGGCCAGCGTGTTGTAGAGGAAGTGCGGCTCGACCTGCGCATGCAGCAGGCTCAGGCGTGCGACGGTCAGCTCCTTCTCGGTCTTCGTCTGCGCGACCTCGGTGGTCTCGCTGCGGCGACGGTCGGCGATGCGGCGGGTGATCGCGCGGGTGATCGCTTCTGCGTTCTCGTAGTTGGTGCCCTCGTCGACGCGGAACAGGTCGCTCCACGACGCGGTCTCCGGCTCGCACACCAGGGTGACGCTGCCGCTGTCGCCGGCCGGGGTGACCGTCGCCAGCACCTGGTTGCGCGGGATGCCGAACCACACCAGCGGGTTCCAGCGGCCGAGCGGGTATTCGCCGTAGGTCTGGGGCCGGCGCACCTTGGCCCGGACCTGCAGGCTGTCGCGCGCGCTGACGATCTCCTCGACGCCGGGCAACTCGCGGATCGCGGCGTCCAGCAGGTCGAACGCCTCGCCGGCCTCGAACGGGATCTCGACCTGGCGGCGCTGCCGGTTGGCGAGGGTGGACGAATCGACCTTGCCGGCGATCAGCCGCACCCGGCCGATGTGCGAAATCGCCCCCGTGATGACCAGGCCCATGGTGCCGAACACGAAGATGACGATGGGCAGTTCCCAGCGACCGGCGAACGGTATCGCCGACCAGAGGGCGGCGAAGAAGAAGCACACGGCGGCCCAGGCCAGCATGAGGCGGAACACGAAGAGGATGCGCTTGATCACGGCAGTTGGTCCGGCGGGTTCGATTGCGGCGGAGCATAGCCAGCCATCGCGGCAGGGTGGTGCCCCATGCGACGAAACCGCGGATGGGGCGACGAACGCACCCTGGCCCCTGATAGATTCGACCCAGTTCCCCACGAGCGAGTGCCATGGCCGCCCCGACCCAGGATCTCGAGCAGTTCGTCCGCGACGCGCTCGCACGGGGCCAGCCCCGCGCCGCGATCGATGCCGCGCTCACCCAGGCCGGCTGGCCGCCCGAACAGGTGCGCGCCGCCCTCGGCGGATGGGCGGAGGTCCCGTTCCCGGTCCCCGTGCCAAGGCCGCGCCCGTACCTGTCGCCGCGGGAGGCATTCCTCTACCTGGTGCTGTTCGCCACGCTCTACCTGTCCGCGTGGCACCTGGGCAGCCTGCTGTTCGACCTGATCAACGCCGCGATCCCCGATCCGGCGGACCAGGGCTTCGCCGCGTCGATGCGCGACGACTCGATGCGCTTCTCGGTGGCGTCGCTGGTGATCGCGTTCCCGATCTACCTGTTCGTCGCGCGGCTGCTGTCGCGGGACCTGGCGCGCAATCCGGTCAAGCGGCTGTCGGCGGTGCGCAGGTGGCTGACCTACCTGACGCTGTTCCTTGCCGTGACTGTGCTCGTCTGCGACCTGATCGCCCTGGTGCACAGCCTGCTGGGCGGGGACCTGACGCTGCGGTTCGTGCTGAAGGTGCTGGTGGTCGGTGCGATCGCCGGCGCGATCTTCGGCTTCTACCTGGCGGACCTGCGCCGCGAGGAGCACGAGGCATGAGTGCGGCGAACGGCAGCGGCACCCTGGGGCGCTGGCTGGTGGTCGCCGCGCTCGTCGTCGTCGCCGGTGCGATCGCGGCGGCGCTGTTCGTGATGGACCCGCCGTCGCGGCAGCGGGCCGAGCGCCTGGACCGGATCCGGGTGGAGCACCTGCAGGTGCTGGCGCAGCGCATCGACGCGCACGCCGAGGTGCACGACGCGTTGCCCGGGCAACTGGCGGTGGTGGCGCGTGCCCCCGGCCACGTGCTGGTCGATCCCGGTACGGGGCGTCCCTACCAGTACGAAGTCACGGGCGACCGGAAGTACCGGCTGTGCGCGACCTTCGAGACGGCGCTGGAAGGGCCCGGCGTGTCGATGCCGGTCCGCGACGAATGGCGGCACGGCCAAGGGCGCCAGTGCTTCGACCGCGAGGTGCAGCCGGTCGTCCGCCCGGGCGTTCCGGTACCGGCGACGGGCTAGGCAGGCGGTGGTCCCGGATCGCTGCCGGCTGGACGCTGCGCGATCACGGCCAGGTCCGCGGCATTGACGTCCTCCGCACCCGGCGAAGACGTGGCCGCGGCATCGGCCGGCGTGGCGACCGGCGGGGGCGCCGCAGTGTCGTCGCCGCGGGCGCCTTCGTGGGCGGCAGGGTCGCGTGCCAGGTCCGCGCGCAGCCGGGGCAGCGCCGCGGGGTGCTCGCGTTCCAGGTACGCCAGCATGCATTCGCGCACCGCGCAGCGCAGGTCGAACAGGTCGCCTGAATTCCGCGCGCTGACCAGCAGCCGCACCTGGATGGCGTGCCGGTCCGTATCGGTCACCTGCGCCACGCAGACTCGCCCGTCCCAGCGCGGGTCCGCCTCGCAGATCTCCTGCAGCTGCGCGCGCACGACGGCCATCGGCGTCCTGTAGTCCAGCCACAGCGTCGCGTCTCCCAGCAGCTGCGCGGTGGTGCGCGTCCAGTTCTGGAAGGGATGCTCGATGAACCACTGCAGCGGCACGACCAGCCGGCGTTCGTCCCACACGCGCACCACCACGTACGTGGCGCTGATTTCCTCGACACGACCCCATTCGTCCTCGACGATCACCACGTCGTCCAGCCGGATCGGCTGGCTCAGCGCGATCTGCAGCCCCGCGATCAGGTTGCCGAACACCGGCTTGGCGGCGATGCCGGCGACCAGTCCGATGATGCCGGCCGAGGCCAGCAGCGTCGTCCCCAGCTGGCGGACCGCCGGGAACGTCATCAGTGCGAGCGAGATGCCGACCAGGCCGATGGTGAACCGGGCCAGGCGGCCGAGCACGCGCGCCTGCGTCTGCACCCGCCGCGCGGCGAGGTTGTCCTCGACGTCGACCGGATGGCGCCGCAGCACGCGGCGCTGCACTGCGCCGACGCCGGCGATCGCCAGCCAGGTCAGGGCCAGCAGGACGGCGACGGCGATGACGTGCGACCAGTCGATGTCGAGTCGGGGCATGCGCGTGAAAGCGCAGGATCAGTAGTGGCTGCCGATCGTGGCGAGCGCGGCGACGTCCACCTTGGCCGGCTCCAGGCCGGTGTACGGATCGACCGGCGCGCGCGCGCCCGGCCAGACGACGCTCGCACTGTGCGAGGACTCGTCGGCGACGACGACGGTCGTGCCGTGGCTGGTCGCGTCGAACAGCAGCTCCGCGAACTCGCGCGGCAGGCGGATGCAGCCGTGCGAGGCCGGATAGCCCGGATTGCGGCCCGCGTGAAGCGCCACGCCATCCCAGGTCAGGCGCTGCATGTACGGCATCGGTGCGTTGTCGTAGAGGTTGGAGTAATGCTCGACGCGCTTCTGCAGGATCGGGAACACGCCGGTCGGGGTGTCATGTCCGGGCTTGCCGCTGCTGACGGTCGACACGCCGATGCGCAGGCCGTTGCGGTACACGTGGGCCCGCTGCTCGGGCAGGCTGACGATCACGACGACCGGACCGCTGGTGGACACTTCCGGATGCCACAGGAACTCGCCCGGTTCGAGCGTCGCGATGGGCGCGGGATCCTCGACGGCGGTCGGCAGGGCCGGGGCCGGCTCCTCCGGCTCGACGACGGGCGCCGGTGCCGGCATGGGCGCAGGCGGTGCCTGCACGACGGCGTCGGCGGCGGCCGGGCCGTGCGCTGCCGGGACCTGCTGTACGGAAACCGTGGCGGTCGCGTCGCTGGTAGTCGGCAGGAACGTTTCCGCGACGTTCTCGTCGGCGCGTGCAAGGCCGGCGCCGATGGCGGTGATGCCGGCGAGGCCCAGCGCGAGCGCAAGCGAACGGGTGGCGGGGAAGGTGCGGGCGGGGATGAGGTTTTCAGTGCGAGTGTCCATGGGTTCGACGCTATGCCATCGCCCATGACGCACTGATTGACCTTGCTGGCCGCCGGTTGAACACAGGCACGAAAAAGGGGCCATGCAGGCCCCTTTTCTTCACCGCGCACAGAAGCGGCTGATTTCCGGCTAAACGGATCGATGCCGATCAGGAGCGATTGCTGTCGCTGCCGGTCCGGCGGTCGTCGCGTCCTTCCTCGCGGGTCGGCGCGTCCTTGTCCAGCGCGGTCTTGCGTTGCGTGGGGCCGTCCTTGCCGGCACGCAATGCATGCGTGTCGTCCGTCATCCGGTCCGGGCCGGGCGGGGGCGTGGTGTCGTCGCTGGCGACGCGATTGCGCGCGTGGTCGTTGGTACCCATGGAATGCTCCGGTGTCGGGGGGAGCCAGGACCGTACGCCAGGGCGCGTTACGCCGCGGTGCGTGCCTTCCTGCGCGCCCGCAGGTCCACCAGGCCGCCCGCGATCGCCGTGGCCAGCACCGCCGAGTTGGTGACGATGAAGACCCAGTTGTCGAGCAGCCACGAGTACGCCACGAAGCCGGCGGAAGCCGCGATCTGGCCCGCGAACAGCCAGTGCGAGACCCCGCGCGGGTCCGGATCCTTCCATTGGCGCCAGGTCTGGCGGGCGAGCGTGGCGACCAGCACCGCGGAAGCGGCCCAGCCCAGGAGATCCGGCATCGGGGTCATGCGACAGAGCATCGCAATGGCAGCATGATGGCGGTATGCACGAAGACTCCGCGCCCCCCGCCGTCGCGATCCGCGGCGTCGAGAAGACCTACGCCTCGGGCTTCCGCGCCCTCCATCCCATCGACCTGGAGATCCGCCAGGGCGAGATCTTCGCGCTGCTCGGCCCGAACGGTGCCGGCAAGACGACGCTCATCAACATCGTCTGCGGCATCGTCAACGCCTCCGCCGGCACGGTGCACGTCGGCGGGCACGACCACGTGCGGGAAGCGCGCGCGGCGCGCGGCCTGGTGGGGCTCGTGCCGCAGGAACTGTCGACGGACGCGTTCGAGTCCGTGCGCGCGACCGTCGCCTTCAGCCGCGGCCTGTTCGGCAGGCCACCGGATCCCGCGCACCTGGAACGGGTGCTGCGCGAACTCTCGCTGTGGGACAAGCGCGACAGCAAGATCATGGCGCTGTCCGGCGGCATGAAGCGCCGCGTGCTGATCGCCAAGGCGCTGTCGCACGAGCCGC
>CAMPJU010000111.1 GCA_946886995.1 uncultured Lysobacteraceae bacterium | reverse complement strand
CGTACTGCTGCCGGGTGGCGCGTTCCGCCTTGCGCCGCTGTACGACATCCGGTCGACGTATCCGGTCCAGGGGCGTGGGCCCGGGCAACTCGATCCTCGCCGCGCCAGGCAGGCCATGGCAGTCAGCGGCACGAACCGGCACTACGGCATCTCGGACATCCATCATCGGCACTGGGTCGCGATGGCTGGGCGGCTCGGACTGGAAGCGAAGGCGCGCGATGTGTTGGCCGGCCTCGGTGGTGACGTCGAGGCGGTGCTGGAAAGCGTCGGGAACCAGCTGCCGCCGGGATTCCCTTGCGCCGTCTACGACACGGTGCGGAACGGGATGCTGGCGGCGGCGTGGAAGCTGACTGTCGAAGGGGGCGGCGCCAGATGACCGAAATGCGCTTCTCGCCAGCGTGCGAACGCAACCGCGAGCCAATCCTCGAGGTTCTACGCAAGCAGTTCGCGGGCCGGAAACGCGTACTGGAAATCGGCAGCGGCACCGGCCAGCACGCGGTGCACTTCGCCGCCGCGATGCCGTGGCTTACCTGGCAGTGCTCGGACGTGGCGGACAACCTGCCGGGCATCCGAGCCTGGCTCGACGAGGCCGCGCTCCCCAACACCCCGGCGCCGCTCGCACTCGATGTCGCGCGCGGCCCATGGCCGCCTGGTCGGTTCGACGCAGTGTTCAGCGCCAACACGCTGCACATCATGGGGTGGCCGGAAGTCGAGGCGTTCTTCGCCGGGGTGGGCGCGGTGCTGGACGACGACGCCACCGTCGTGGTGTACGGACCCTTCAACTACGCCGGCCGCTACACGAGCGAAAGCAACCGGGCGTTCGACGGGTGGCTGAAGGCGCGCGACCCGGCCTCGGGCATCCGCGATTTCGAACAGGTCGAGGCGCTCGCCCGCACCGTTGGCCTGCGCCTGGCGGGCGACATCCCCATGCCCGCCAACAACCGCTGCCTCGCCTGGGTTCGCGACTGACGCGCCGGCCCGTCGCCACCGGCCGGCGGTTCGTCGGCCCCACCCGCGGTGCGTCGCATACTGCTGGCCGGACACCCGGGCCTCGGCCATCGTGGCCGGGTCGCCTCACACCATCATCGAGACCTGACCAATGCGCCCGATCCGTCCGCTCACCGTCGCCACCGCCCTCGCCTGCGCGCTGGCCGCGCAGTCCGCCTTCGCCGCCGACCTGCCGGACAAGGCCGCAGTCACCCGCGAAGCAGAAGCCATCCTCGCCCGCGCATGGCCGGCCGATGGCCCGGGCGGCGTGGTGCTGGTCGCCCGCGGCGACGAGATCCTGTTCAAGGGCGCGCGCGGCCTGGCCGACATCGAGGGGGGCACGCCGCTGGACGTGGACGACACGTTCCGCCTGGCCTCGGTCACCAAGCAGTTCTCGGCCGCCGGCCTGCTGACACTCGTGGACGAAGGCAAGGTCGCGCTGGACGATCCGCTGTCCAGGTACGTGCCCGGCTTCCCGAACGGCGACGCGATCACCGTGCGCCAGCTGCTCGACCACACGTCGGGGATCAAGAGCTACACCAGCATTCCAAACTATTTCGCGGGTCCTGTCCGCGAGGACCTGGACACCGCCGGCATGATCGCGGTGTTCCGCGACCTGCCGGTCGACTTCGCGCCGGGCGCGGACTGGGCCTACAACAACTCGGGCTACGTGCTGGTGGGCGCGGTGATCGAGGCCGTGACCGGCATGCCCTGGCACGCGTACCTGGAAGAAGCACTGTTCGAGCCGCTCGGCATGGACGACACGGGCTATGGCGCGGACCCGGAGGTGGTCGCCGCGCACGTGCCCAGCTACACCTTCGCCGACGGCGGCTGGGTGCCTTCGATCGAGCTGAGCATGACCCAGCCCCACGCTGCCGGCGCGCTGGTGTCGAGCCTGGGCGACCTGCTCACATGGAACCGCGCGCTGCACGAAGGCCGCGTGCTCGAGGACGGGACCTACGAACTGATGACCACCCCGGCGGGCCCGGCCGAGAAGGCCGGCTACGGCTTCGGCATCTTCAACGCGCAGCTGCGCGGCCGCGACATGCTGCAGCACGGCGGCGACATCCCCGGCTTCGGCACCTACCTGGTCTACCTGCCCGACACGGACACCACCGTCGCGGTGCTGCAGAACACGGACCGTCCGCAGGGCAACGAGGAGCCCACCACGATCGGCAACCGGCTGGCCGCGATCGCCGTGGGCGACCCGTACCCCGCACCGGTGGCGATCGGGGTCGACGCCGCCACGCTCGAGGAAGCCCAGGGCGTGTACCGCGTGGACGACGAGGCGGAACGCATCCTGCGCGTGGTGGACGGCAAGCTGACCGGCCAGCGCACCGGCGGAAACCCGGCCGAGCTGATGCCGATCGCGAAGGACACGTTTCTGTACGCCGACGGCTTCAACCGGTTCGAGCTGGTGCGCAACGACGCCGGGAAGATCACCGGGATGCGGTTCTTCCCGATGGGCGAGGGCGAAGGGGAGATCGCGCCGCTGACCGACAAGCCGCTGCCGGCGGCGCGGGTGGAGATCGAGGTGACGCCGGAGATCGCTGCGCGCGTGGTGGGCGACTACGTCCAGGGTCCGGCGACGCTGCGCATCTTCCGCGAGGAAGGCCAGATGAAGGCACAGCTGACGGGACAGCCATCGTTCCCGATCTTCGCCGAGTCCGACAGCACGTTCTTCCTGAAAGTCGTGCCGGCCCAGCTGGTCTTCGCGCCGGGCAAGGTCGCGCCGTCGGTCACGCTGCACCAGGGTGGCAACACCGTGGTGTTCACGCGCAAGGCCGGGTGACCCGATTCAGGCGCGCAGCGCGCGGATCCAGTCGTCGAAGCCGGGTTCGTCCCGGCGGTCCACCGCGGTCCCGTGCGCCGCGCGCGCCTGCAGGACCCGGGCAGGCCGCGCGCGCACGTCGCTCGGGCGGTAGCCGTAGTGGTGGCGGAACAACCGGCTCAGGTGCGCATGGCTGGCGAATCCGAATCGGTCGGCCAGCACCATGATCGATCTGCGTTCGGCGGGGTCGGCGAGCGCCGCGTGCACCCTGGCGAGACGTCGCGCCTGCACGTAGCGGCGCACGCCGCCCTTGGGCTGGAACAGGGCATAGAGGCGGGACCGCGACACACCGATGGCCCGGCACAGGTCGCCGGGGTCGAGCTCGCCACCACGCGGGTCGTCGATCCGCGCATCGATGCAGCGCCTGGCGCGCGCGAGCAGCAACCCGTCGAGCTGCGCACGCGCCTGTTCGGCATTGCCGGCGGTCGGATGCAGGCACGCCGCCACCAGGTGGCACGTCGCACGCGCCACCTCGGGTGCCTGGGTCGCCGCCAGCCCCGGCAGCCGTCGCTCCAGGCTGGTGAAGTGGTCACCCAGCAGTGCACTGGCCGCGCCTTCCAGCACCCGGCCGTGCAACGCTTCCGCATCGGGCACGAGGCGTGCCATGACGTCGCGCGGAACGACCAGCGACACGCACTCGGCCGCGGTGGCGCGCGTCTGCACGGACTGCGCGAGGTCCAGTACCGACACGCTCTCGGGCGGGATCTCGATGCCGTCGCCACCGGCCTCGCCGACGTAACCGCCATGGCGGTAGAACTGCACGAGGTAATGGTCCAGCCAGTCGGTGCGCAGCTGGTGCGCGGTACGCACGAACCGTTGCCCTTCGAACCGCGTGTTGACCAGCACCAGTTCGCCGAGGTGGAAGGCGTTCGCGCGCGCGCCGAAGCCCTCGGTCGCGGCGCCGTCCAGCGGCTCCACGTTGAAGACCACCGAGATCACCTCGCGCCACGCATCGAACTGGTCGCGGCCGGGCAGGTCGTGGGTCAGGAACTGCGTCGATGGAACGACATCGCGCGCCATGGGGTCCGATGAACCCACAGCGTGGACGCGCAGTCAAGCCGCATGGACGCACCGGCAAAGACGGGCGATGGCGCTCCCCGGATAGTGTTCCGGCCACCCGAAGCGCGGGGGCGAGGGTGATCAACCCGTCCGGTGCATCGGCATCAGGGGGACCGGTCGGCACCCGGCGCCGGCCCGCGCGACGGGTGGCCCCGCACGTGGCACCGGTCGCGGACCCGGTGCCACGTGCGGTTCTTCCTTCAGGCCACCTGCACCACGCGCAACGGATTGCGCCACTCGGCCAGCAGTTCCGCCTCGCGCACCTTTGCCTCGCGCAGGTGCGCTTCCTTGACGTGCCCGTACCCGCGGACGTGTTCCGGCACCGACGCGATCCGCGCAGCCAGGCCGACGTTGCCGCTGTCCAGGGCGTCGATCAGGCCGCGAACGGTTGATTCGTACTCGTCGACCAGCCGTCGCTCCATGCGCCGCTCCGCGGTGTACCCGAAGACGTCCAGCGGCGTGCCGCGCAGGAACCGCAGCTTCGCCAGCACGCGGAACGCGGTGAAGACCCACGGACCGAATGCCCGCTTCTGCAGTCGCCCCTGCGCATCCTTCCTGGCGAGCAGCGGCGGGGCCAGGTGGAACTGCAACTTGTAGTCGCCTTCGAACTGCTGCTCGAGCTTCCGGCGGAACTCGCCGTTGGTGTACAGCCGCGCGACCTCGTACTCGTCCTTGTAGGCCATCAGCTTGAAGCTGTAGCGCGCGACCGCCTCGGTGAGGTCCGTGCTGCCGGGCGCGCGCTGGCGCTCGGCGTCGCGGACGGCGTCCACCAGGTCGCGGTAGCGCTTCGCGTACTTCTCGTCCTGGTAGTCGACCAGGAAGGCGGTGCGGCGGCTGATCAATTCGTCGAGGGAGCGCGACAGGCGCAGGTCGTCGAGCGGAAGGAACGCGACGTCCGCGGAGCCCTGCGGCAGGTGCCGCAACTCGTCTTCGCGCCGGGTCGCGGCCAGCGCGTCCTGCAGGCCCGACTCGTGGCCTTCCGACGGGCGCGGCGCGAGCAGCGGCAGCGCGTGCGGGGTCGCCTCGGCCACCGTGGGCGCGTTGCGCACGATGCCCGCGGCCTCCAGCACCGCCGGCAGGTCCACCACGGCCAGTCGTCCCCACGCGAATGCGGTCTTGTTCATCTCCACCGCCGCGCCGTTGAGTTCGACCGCGCGCATCAGCGCGTCGAGCGACAGCGGCACCAGGCCCTGCTGCCACGCGTACCCCAGCATGAACAGGTTGGACGCGATGGCGTCGCCCATCAGCGCGGTGGCCAGCTGCGTCGCGTCGACCGCCAATGGCGCCTCCCCGCCGAGCGCGGTGCGCACCGCGGCCACGATGTCGCTTGCCGGGAAATCCATGTCCGGCCGCGTGGTGAAGGTGCCGGGCATCGCCTCCCAGGTGTTGAGCACGACCGCGCTGCGGCCGGCGCGGATCTTCGACAGCGCCCAGTAGTCGTTGACCACCACCATGTCGCAGCC
>CAMPJU010000110.1 GCA_946886995.1 uncultured Lysobacteraceae bacterium | reverse complement strand
GCGTCCTCAACGAAGACACCTACTACGGCGACAGCGAGCTCGGGCTCTGGCTGGTGGCCGACGGCATGGGCGGACACGAGTACGGCGAAGTCGCAAGCGCCCTTGCCCGCGAGACCATCGTGCGCGAGGTCCGCAGCGGCAAGTCGCTCGCGCAGGCCATCCGGATCGCCGACGAGGAGATCATCCGGGTGTCGCGGCGCCGCAACGATTCGCTGCCGATGGGCACCACCGTGGTCGCGGTACGGGTGGTCGGCAACCGCTTCGAGGTCGCCTGGGTGGGCGACAGCCGGGTGTACCTGTGGCGAGACCGCCAGCTGGCACAGCTCTCGCAGGACCACAGCTACGTCCAGGAACTCATCGCGCAGGGGGCGATCACCCACGAGCAGGCGCGCAGCCATCCGCACCGGAACGTCGTGACCCAGGCACTGGGCGTCACGGACCCCGCCGACCTCAACGTCGAGACCATGACCGGCGAGCTGCGCCCGGGCATGCAGCTGCTGCTGTGCAGCGACGGCCTGACCGAGGAAGTCGACGACGAGGCGATCGCCGAAGTGCTGGCGGGGGATGACTGCAGCGCGCAGGAGTGCGTCGACAGCCTGGTGGCCGCCGCGCTGGACGGCGGCGGCTCGGACAACGTGACCGTGGTGCTGGTGAGGCGTCAGTAGGCGGTACCGCGTCCTAGCCAGCCATCGCCAGCGCCGGCTTCCGGTCCTCGACGACCTCGATTTCCGTCCAGACGCAGCGCCCGGCCCGGGCGGCGATGCCGGCCAGCCGCGCGGCGTGCGCCGCGAGTTCTTCCGGCGATACCTGCACGCGCGGACGGTGCCCGGCGGCGGCGGCGAAGCTGACCGGCACGGCGGTCGCCGGCGCGGTGGCCGGCTCGAAGCCGATCTCGCCCTGGCCGGAGGTCAGGGCCAGGTAGGCCTCGGCCAGCAGCTGCGCATCGAGCAGCGCGCCGTGCAATTGCCGGTGCGAATTGTCCACGCCCAGCCGCCGGCAGAGCGCATCCAGCGAGTTGCGCTGGCCAGGGAAGCGCTGGCGCGCGAGCAGCAGCGAGTCCTCGACCTGGCAGCGGTCGCCCAGGCAACCGAAGCGCGCGCCCGCCAGGCGCAGTTCGTTGTCCAGGAAGCCGATGTCGAACGCGGCGTTGTGGATGACCAGTTCCGCGCCGTCGACGAAGGCGAGGAATTCGTCGACGATCGCCTCGAAGCGCGGCTTGTCGGCCAGGAACTCGAGCGTCAGCCCGGTGACTTCCTGCGCGCCGGCCTCGAACTGGCAGCCCGGCCCGGGATTGAGGTAGTGGTGGAACGTCCGGCCCGTCGGCCGCCGCTCGAGCAGCTCGACGCAGCCGATCTCGACCACGCGGTTGCCCTTTTCCCAGCTCAGGCCGGTGGTTTCGGTATCGAGGACGATCTGGCGCACGGGTGCAGCCTAGCGCAACGTGGCGACCGCGTCCCGTTGCAGCACCGCCTGCGCACGCGCGAGCGCATCCACGCGCTCGTTGTCGGGATCGCCGGAATGGCCCTTCACCCAGCGCCAGTCGATGCGATGCCGATGGCACGCCGCATGCAGGCGTTCCCACAGGTCGCGGTTCTTCACCGGCTGGCCGGCGGCATTGCGCCAGCCGCGCCGGATCCAGCCCGGGATCCATTCGGTGATGCCCTGGCGCACGTACTGCGAATCGGTGTGGAGCACGACTGCGCAGCCTTCGCTGAGCGTCTCCAGCGCCATGATCGCGGCCATCAGTTCCATGCGGTTGTTGGTGGTCGCCGGCTCGCCGCCGGCGACCTCGCGTTCGCGCACGCCGTACCGGAGCAACGCGGCCCAGCCGCCGGGCCCCGGATTGCCGAGACAGGCGCCGTCCGTGTGCACCTCGACCGCCTTCATGCGGTCAATCCCGGCTGCCATCGCAGGCTCGGCACCGGCGTGGGCGGCACGACGCCGGCGACCTGCTTGCGGGCGCGCAGCAGCCAGGCCGCGCGAAGTCCGGGCCCGTCCTGCCGGTCCGCGACCGCCGCCGGGTGCCAGCGCGGGCCCAGGCCGGTGGAAACCGGCTCGGGATCCAGTCCCGCCGCGCGCAGGCGCCGTCGCCAGGGCAAGGGTTCGCTGGTCGACAATCCTGCGCCCCACCAATGGCGGCGGTAGGGCGTCAGCGCATTGAGTGCGAACAGCCATGCGCGCCCGCCCGGAACCAGCACCCGGGCGCACTCCTCGAGCAGGCCGGCCGCGTCCAGCGGCAGGTCGCCGACGTGCTGCAGCACCACGGTCCCCAGGGATTCGCTGCAGAACGGCAACGGGAATGCGCAGCGCACGTCGCCGCCCCATGCGTCGCCGCTGACGTGCAGCCGGGCACCCCGGCCCGCCGGCACGCCTTCCGGCTGCACCGGCCCCAGCCAGAGCCAGGGCTGTCCGGGACGCTCCTCCAGTGCCTCCCGCACCGCCGCCGCCTCGCTGGCGAGCAGCGCGCGCCCGGCCACGCCCGCGAACCAGGCGGCCGCGGAAGCGGGTTGACGCGTCGGGAAGGGGGCAGGCATGGTCCGGCGGCGTGCCCGGTTCGGGATCGTGTCGATTCTGCGGGAAAGCCACTGGAGCGTCACCCCGTGAAACTGCAGCCGCTGCCCGCCTTCGACGACAACTACATCTGGACGCTCCGCGACGATGCCGGGCGCGCGCTGGTGGTCGACCCGGGCGATGCCGGCCCGGTCGTGGAGGCGGCGCGCCATGGACTCCAGCCGGTGGCGATCCTGCTCACGCACCACCATGGCGACCACGTCGGCGGCGCGTGGGCCATGCGGGAACGCTGGCCGGGCATCCCCGTGTTCGCCGCGCCCGACGACCGCATCGGGATCGATTGCGAGCGCCTGGGCGACGGCGACGCATTCAGCGTCGGCGACTGGCGGTTCACCTCGATGGCGGTGCCGGGCCATACCGTGAGCCATATCGCAGTTCACGGCCACGGGCTCTTGTTTTGCGGGGACACGCTGTTCAGTCTCGGCTGCGGGCGGATGTTCGAGGGCACCCCGGCGCAGATGCTGGCCTCGCTCGACCGCCTGGCCGCGCTTCCGGGGGAGACGGAAGTGTGTTGCGGCCACGAATACACGCTGGCCAATGCCGCCTTCGCGCGCACGGTCGATCCCGAGAACGCCGCGTTGCGGCGCCACGCCGAGGAAGCCCAGGCAATGCGAGACCGGTCACGCCCCACCCTGCCATCGACGATCGCGCGCGAGCGCGCCGCCAATCCCTTCCTGCGCGTGGACACGCCCGCGGTGCGCGAGGCAGTCGCCGCGCGCCTGGGCCGTCCACCGGTGGACCGGGTCGAGGCCTTCGCGGAACTGCGCCGCTGGAAAGACGGGTTCCGCGCATGAGGGCGCGCCACGTGGCGACCCCGCGGCTGCTACCGCTCGTGCTGGTGGCGCTGTTCGCATCGCAGCCGGCTGCGGCTGCGGCCGCGGTGCCGGTTCCGGCGATCGCACCCGTCACCACGCCCGCCGCCCCCGTGGTCGAGCCGGCGCCCGCGATTCCCCCGCACCAGCGCAGCGGCGCGGAGATCTATGCGGCGTTCCGGGAAGGACTCTCGGATCCGGAATGTCCCGCCGGGACCGCCAGTCGCCGCTGGTCGAAGCATTTTTCCGCCGCACCGGGCCGCCTGGCCGAGAAGGACGAGACGCTGGCGCTGTTCGGCTACGTGGTCGACGCCCTGCGCGAGTCGCACCTGCCGACCGAGTACGCGTTGATCCCGTTCGTCGAAAGCGGCTACAAGCCCGATGCGCGCAGCCGGCTCGGCCCCACCGGGCTGTGGCAGTTCATCGCGATGACCGCGCGCAACCACAAGGTCCCGATCCGCGACGGTTTCGACGGACGCCTGTCACCGGTGGAGTCCACCCGCGCGGCGGTGCGCTACCTCAAGACGCTGCACGGGATGTTCGCCGGCGACTGGCGCCTGGCGTCGATGGCCTACAACGCGGGCGAATACCGGATCCTCGGCGCATTGCGCCGCAGCGGACAGGTGGCCCGCAGCGCCGACCACGACGCGCTGCCCGGCCTGTCCGGGATCACCCGTGCCTACCCGCGCAAGATGCACGCGATCGCGTGCCTGCTGTTGCAGGCCGACGATGACCCGGCCTGGCTGGCTGCGCTCGACAGGCCGGTCTCCCGGCTGGTCGCGGTGCCGTTGCCGCAGGACGCGCGCACCCTGGATGGGTGGGCACGCGACCAGGGCCTGGATCCGGCGCGCGTGCGCCGGCTGAACCCCGCATTCCGCCAGGGACGCGTGGTGCGCCGGGGCAGCGAACCGATGAAGGTCCTGGCGCCCGCGACACCCGCCGTGGAGGCCGTCGAATCGGTCACCGTTGTGGCCGCGACCTCCATCCCTGCAGCGGCAACGAGCGTCCCCGCCGACGAAGCGGTGTCGCCTCCGGGCGAGTCGCCACCGGCGCACACCCTGCCGCGCTGAGCACGCGCCGGCTGGTCCGGACCGCCGGCGGCAGGCAAACTGTCGCACTCGCGGCCGCGCGGCGGCCGGCACCGGTCTCACGGAGAAGCACCATGGGTTTCCTGCAGGGCAAGCGCGCGCTCATCACCGGCATCGCCAGCGACCGTTCGATCGCGAGCGGCATCGCCGAGTCGATGCACCGCGAGGGCGCCGAACTGGCGTTCACCTACCAGACCGAGAAGCTGCGGTCGCGCGTGGAGAAGCACGCCACCGCCTGTGGCAGCGACATCGTGCTGCCGCTCGACGTGGCCGAGGACGGCCAGATCGACGCGTGCTTCGAACAGCTCGGCCAGCGCTGGGACGGCCTGGACATCCTGGTCCACGCGATCGCCTACGCCCCGCGCGAGGCCATCGCGGGCCAGTTCCTCGACGGCCTGACCCGCGAGAACTTCGCGATCGCCCACGACATATCCGCGTACTCGCTCGCGGCGCTGTCCAAGGCCGCACGCCCGATGATGGCCGGCCGCAACGGCGCGATCCTGACCCTGACCTACCTGGGCGCCGAGCGCGCGCTGGTCGGCTACAACCTGATGGGCGTGGCCAAGGCGAGCCTGGAATCGACCGTTCGCTACCTGGCGTACAACCTGGGACCGGAAGGCACGCGCGTGAACGCGATTTCGGCGGGGCCGATCAAGACCCTGGCGGCCGCGGGGATCGCCGGCTTCCGCAAGATCCTCGGGCACGTCGAGGACAACGCACCGCTACGGCGCACGGTCACCATCGAGGATGTCGGCAATGCCGCGGCGTTCCTGTGCTCGGACCTCGCGTCCGGGATCACCGGCGAGGTGACCTACGTCGACGCCGGCTACAACATCCTCGGGCTCACCGGCATCGACAACGAGGAGTGACGGAACGGGCGGCTCGCCGCCCGTCC
>CAMPJU010000109.1 GCA_946886995.1 uncultured Lysobacteraceae bacterium | reverse complement strand
GTCTAAACTCTGTCCATGTCCAGCCCCGCACTCGACGACCACTGCCTCGAATTCCCCGGCCGGGACCGCCTGGTCGCCGCGCTGGGCGCGGCCGTCGTCGCCGGCGACCAGCACGCCGTCACCGCGGCGCTGCGCGACGCCCTCTGCCGGATGATCCGCGATCGCCAGCTGGAGCTGCCGGCCTGCGTCTTCGAGCCGATCCAGGACCACTACGCACGCCGGGAGATCTACCGCAGCGCGCGCCATGGCTACAGCGTCGTGGCGATGACCTGGGGGCCCGGCCAGGGCACCCCTGTCCACGACCACTCGGGGCTCTGGTGCGTCGAGGGCGTCTGGGACGGCCAGCTGGAGATCACCCAGTTCGAACTGCTCGAGCGCGACGGCGAGAACTTCCGTTTCCGCGCCGCCGGGGGCATGCAGGCCGGGCCCGGCAGCGCCGGCAGCCTGATCCCGCCGCACGAGTACCACTCGATCCGCAACGCCAGCCCAGATGCGGTCGCCGTGTCGGTGCACATCTACAAGGCGCCGATGGAGTGCTGCTCGATGTTCGTCCCGCGCGACGGCGAATGGTACGTCCGCGCCGACAAGGCGCTGGAGACCGACGAAGCCTTATAATTCGCGGCCGCGCCGGAGTGGCGGAATCGGTAGACGCAGCGGACTCAAAATCCGCCGCCCTCAAAAGCGTGTGGGTTCGAGTCCCACCTCCGGCACCACGTAGAACGCGCATCCTTCCCAAAAAAGAAGGCCCGGTCACCGGAACCGAAGTTCCGGTTGGCCGAGCCTCCCGCGTTGGAGCTTTGCAACGCGGCGGGTGGTTTGCCCACCGGTGTTTTTCTCCAACGCCGCCGACGTTACGCCGCGCGTCGTTAGCGATCCGTAAATCCGCCGCGCCGTTCGTCGGCGCGCGGCAGGTCCTCGATGTTCCACGGCCACCAGCCCGCCCCTGTCCGGGCGTACCGGTCGGCCGCGCGCTCGAAGCGGTTGCGCACGCCGATGCCGCCGGACGCGAAATACACCGGCAGGAAGAACGGCCCGAGCACCAGGTACTGGTAGACGTGGGCGCGCTCGTGGTCCGCCAGCCCGACCTCGGGTTCCACGCAAAGGCCAGCCCGGTGCGCGTAGGTCCGGCAGCGCCCGTCGAGGCTCTCACCGGTATGCAGGATCGTGTTGCCGAGGGTCAGTGCGCCACCGGGGCCCCAGGGATAGCGCTGGAACACCAGCGCACGTTCGCGCCCGCGCCAGGTCATCCGCGCGCCACGCGCCATCCCGGCGATGCCGGCGACCAGGCCGACGAGCGTGTTGGGGAGCGTCCAGGCCGCACCCAGCAGTTGCAGCGCCAGCAGCGCCGCGTGTTTCAGGCGTCACCCTCCAGCGGCATCAGCAGCCACAGGATCAGGTAGACGATGATCCCCGGGAACGCGGCGGACGCGATCGACACGATCACGAACAGCACGCGCACCAGGGTGGAACTCCAGCCGAAGCGACGGGCGATGCCGCCCATGACGCCGGCGATCATCCTGTCGTCCCGCGAGCGGGTGAAGGGGCGGTGGTCGGTCATGGGGTGGTCTCCGCGGAAGTCGACTCGATGCTAACGCACGCGCCGTCCGCCGCACGTGCAGCCAGTCACGGGCCGGTCCGGCACCCTCACGGCTTCGGGATGCGCAACGTCTTGCTGATCATCAGCGAGCCGGAGAGCGCGTACACCAGCACCAGTGGATGCAGTTGCCAGGGCCCGAGCTGCACCATGCCGCCCCACAGGTCGCTTCCGATCGCACCGGTCGCCGCGGCCCACGCCAGGAGCCCGACGATCACCACGCTGGTGGGGATCGGCGTGCCCTCGAAGTGCCGCACCTTGCCCTCCTCGCCCGCCAGCTGCTCGGCGGTGACGTTGTAGCGGGCAAGGCGGCTCACGCCGCAACCGACGAAGTAGCTGAGCACGATCCAGTCCCAGCCACCCTGCATGCCGCAGGCGTACCCCAGCGCCGCAGGCGCGACGCCGAACGAGATCACGTCCGACAGCGAGTCCAGCTCACGCCCCAGCGTGGAGGCCGACTGGCGCCAGCGCGCCACCCGGCCGTCCAGCGCGTCGAACACGAACGCGAGCGGAATCAGCGCCATGCCCACGAGGAGATCCCGGGTGCCGCCCTCCTGCAGGAACCGCATCGCCGCGAACACGGCACCGGTGCCGCAGAAGGCGTTGGCGAGGGTGAACCAGTCCGCGAGGTGGAACTCGCGCAGCATCGAGAAGTGGCGCTTCATCGTCTGTTCCGCCCTCAGCGCAGCCAGCCGCGCGCCGCCGATCGCCGCGCGAACCAGTACAGCAGCGCGGCGACGACGAGGATGAAGGCAGGCAGCCCGAGCGCCTCCCCCGGTCCGAGCAGGGCAACCGCTTCGCTGGCGACCGCCTGGTAGAGGAACTGCACGACGACGGCGACCAGCGAGAGCAGCAGCAGCCAGGTCGCCGCGCGCCTCCGCAGGACCAGCATCAGGCTGCCGAGCGCGCCGGCGAAGACCGCCACGCCATAGGCGACCCAGGTCCACCCCGGCAGCGCGGCGTACAGCGACTGCTGCTCCGGCGGCAGGGCCGCCAGCGCGTCCGGAGACAGCGTGTACTGCATGGCGAACATCGCCACGCCGATCAGGTTCCACAGCAGGGCCGCGGTGGCGGCGATCATGTACCACGCCGGTCGCGGCGCGTCGTGGCTGGCAGTCGTGGCGTTCATGCTCCCTCCCCGGGGCGTTGGCGAACGGGCCGAGCATACTCCCGCCGACCCCTTGCACGGCACGCCCGGCTGGGGGAGCCTGCGTCGGGGAACGAGGGGAATCGCCATGACCGAATACCGCAGGCCGACCACGCCGGGCTTGCCGCCGGGCGCGCACGCGTCACGCCAGTGGGAGGCCGAACTGCTGGTCTCGGGCATCGCCGTGTTCGCGATGCTGCAGCTGCCCGGACTGCTGGACGATGCGATCTTCGTGTGGCGCCCGCGCGTCGACGCGGGGTGGACGTCGCTGCTCGTGCTGCTCTACGTCTACGGCAAGGCCGCGGCGGTGTTGCTGGCCGCGACCTTCACCATCCACCTGCTGCTGCGTGCCCGCTGGATCGCGCTCGCCGGGATGCACGCGATCTATCCGCAAGGCGTCGACTGGGGGAAGCTGAAGGTCGGGCAGATCGCGCGCGAGGAGGAGCAGGCGCGGATGGGCCCCATGGACCGGCTGGTCGAACGCGCGGACCACCGCGCCACCATCCTGTTCACCGTCGGCGTGATGCTCGCCTCGGTGCTGGTGGCCCTCTTCGTCCTGGTGGCGCTGTTCCTGGGCCTGCCGATGCTGCTGCTGGCCCGTTTCGGGATCCACTTCGATCCGGCCACGGTCATGCTGTCGTTGCTGGTGCTGATGGTGCCGTTCTACGCGGCGCACATGATCGACATGAAGCGCGGTCATTCCGTCGAGCGCGGGAGCCGGATGGACCGCGCGATCCGCGGCACCTACGCCCTGTTCCGGCGGTTCGGCATGAGCATGGCCAGCAACCCGGCGCTGGCGCTGCTCAACAGCCACCTCGGCCAGCAGCGGATGATGGCGGCGACGATGGCGATCATCCTCGTCTCGACCGTCGGCGTGATCACCGCGTACGCGATGATGCGCAGCGACACGCCGCTGGGCAGCTACGCGCGGTTCCCGCACGAGGTCGGCGGCGGCCGCCTGGCACCGACGGCGTTCTACGACGACCAGCGCGATCCGTCGCGCGACCGCGCCACGCCCTACATCGGTTCGGCGGTCGCCGAAGGCCCGTACCTGCGCCTGGTGGTGCCGTTCGAGCCGGAGCGGGACGTCCCCGCGATGGCCGTTGCGTGCCCGGCAGTCGCACCACCGGGCGATGGCCATGGCACCGCCGTGGGTGACGCGAGGCTGGCCTGCCTCGCGGCGCTGCACCCGGTCACGATCGATGGCGACCCGGTGCCCACCGACTACCAGGTCACCACCGACGCACGTACCTCCCGACCGGCGTTGCTGGCGATGATCGACGTGCGCGACCTGGAGCGCGGCCGGCACGTCCTGCAGGTCGCACGCCCGCCCCGGCACGACCGCAACGGCGAGCCGCGCGAAAGCGACGACGACCCCGCCGCGCGCATCCCGTTCTGGCGCTAGCTTGGCGGGCGGCCAGCCCCGGAAGATCATCCATGTCGACATGGACGCGTTCTATGCGTCCGTGGAACAGCGCGATGATCCTGCGTTGCGCGGCCGGCCGGTGGTCGTCGCCTGGCGCGGCGCGCGTTCGGTCGTCTGCGCGGCCAGCTACGAGGCGCGGCGCTTCGGGGTGCGTTCGGCGATGCCCGCGTCGCGCGCCGAGCGCCTGTGCCCGCGGGCGGTGTTCGTCCCGCCGGACTTCGTCCGCTACAAGGCGGTGTCGCGGCAGGTGCGCGCGATCTTCGAACGGCACACGGCGCTGGTCGAGCCCTTGTCCCTGGACGAGGCCTACCTCGACGTGACCACCACGCTCACCGGGCTTCCGACGGCCACCGCGACCGCGCAGGCCATCCGCGCCGCCATCAGCGAAGAAACGCAACTGACCGCATCGGCGGGCGTTGCGCCGAACAAGTTCCTGGCGAAGATCGCGTCCGACTGGAACAAGCCGGACGGGTTGTTCGTGCTGCGACCGCACCGGGTCGATGCGTTCCTCTCGCCGCTGCCGGTGGCGCGGCTCCCGGGCGTGGGCACGGTCATGGAACGCCGGCTGGCGGCACTGGGCATCGCCACCGTGGGCCAGTTGCGCGATGTGCCGCGCGCGGAGCTGGAGCGGCGGTTCGGCCGCTGGGGCGTGCGGCTGCACGAACTGTCCCTGGGGATCGACAACCATCCCGTGGTCACGGGTCGCCCGACCCTGCAGGTGTCCTGCGAGGACACGTTCGAGGCCGACCTGTTGCTGGACGAGCTGGAAGCCCACCTGCGACGGCTGGCGGACAAGGCGTGGGACGGCACCGTACGGGAGCGCGCCCGCACCGGCCGCATCGCACGCACCGTCGTGCTCAAGCTCAAGACCAGCGACTTCCGGCTGCTGACCCGCAGCCACACGCCGGAACGGCCGCCTGCCGACGCGACAACCGTCGGCGACATCGCGTGCGACCTGCGCACACGCGTCGCCCTGCCCTCGCGCACGCGGTTCCGCCTGGCCGGGGTGGGGCTGGCTGGCTTCGTGGCGGCGGACGACGTCGCGGTCCAGGCCGCGCTGTTCACCGCCGAGCGCGAGTCCCCGGAGACGGACGCTCAGCCGTAGATCCAGTTGGGCAACGGACGAGACTCGTCGTCGAGCTTTTCGCGGTCCGACTCGGGTTCCCTGCCACGCTCGGTGGCCTTGACCGGCTTGACGAAGGGTGCAACC
>CAMPJU010000108.1 GCA_946886995.1 uncultured Lysobacteraceae bacterium | reverse complement strand
CGGCAGCGCATCGGCCTCCAGGATCCCGTCGCGCACGGTGTTGGTCAGCGGCACTTCCGCCGTGGGAATCAGGTACCGCCGGGACGCCGACTCGCCCTCGCCGACCACGGTCGCGAACAGGTCGTCCTCGAACTTCGGCAGCTGGCCGGTGCCGCGCATCGCGTCGGCGTTGACCAGCAGCGGCACGTTGGTTTCCTCGTAACCGTGTTCGGCCACGTGCAGGTCCAGCATGAACTGCGCGAGCGCACGGTGCAGCCGTGCCAGCGGACCGCGCAGCACGGTGAAGCGCGCGCCGCTGAGCTTCGCCGCGGTGTCGCCGTCCAGCCAGCCGTCGCGTGCGCCGAGCTCGACGTGGTCCTTGACCCCGAAGTCGAATTCGCGCGGCGTGCCCCAGCGGTGCTGCTCGACATTCGCCGCCTCGTCCGCGCCGACGGGCACCGACGGGTCCGGCAGGTTCGGGATGCCCAGCGCGATGGCCTCGATGTCCGCGCGCAGCGCGTCCAGGCGGGCCTCGCCGGCCTTCAGTTCGTCGCCGAAACCGGCGACTTCGGCGAGCAGCGCCGACACGTCCTCGCCCTTCGCCTTGGCCTGCCCGATCGCCTTGCTGCGGGTATTGCGCAGGTTCTGCAGTTCCTGGGTGCGCACCTGGATGCGCTTGCGCTCGGCCTCCAGGGCCGCCAGCGCCTCCACGTCGAGCGCGAACCCGCGGGTGGCGCGCAGGCGCGCGGCGGTGTCGGCGGGATCGTTGCGCAGCAGGACGGGATCGAGCATCGGATGACCTTGGACAGTGGGCGGAGCAGCCGGACACGGCGGCAAGTCGTCGATTATCGCGTGGCCGCGCCGGCGAGGCGACCCGGCCGTGAGCGTGGCACCACGGGGCCCCGTGGCAGAATGCGGTGCAACGCAGCGCACGGTGCAACCGATGTCGTCGATGCCACCCGATTCCAGCGACCTGCCACCGCCCCGGGACCGCCATGACTGGCTGCCGTCGCGCCGCGGCCTGCTGCTGGCGGCCCTGGCCTTCGTGGTCGGCCTGGCGCTGTTCGCGCTCGCCTGGCGGGCGCAGGAGCGCAGCGACTTCTTCACCGTCGAGCCGGTGGCGTCGCCGTCGGCGTCCCGGGAATTCGACCCCCTGCCCGCACCGCTTCCGGCCAACCGGGACCGCGGCGCCAGCGGCATGGGCGAACGGGACCGCGAACGGGAGGACGACGCGGATCGCGCCGCGGATGCCCGGCTGCCCCCTCCGCCGGAGCCCATCGCACCGCCAGCGCCGCCACCTGCGCCGCTGCCGCCTCCCGAGCCCGTCGAGGCGACCCAGGCACCGGTCCCGCTGCCCGGCCAGACCCCACCGCCGAACTACCCCAGGCGCGCATTGCGGCGCGGCATCGAAGGGGTCGTGATGGTGCGCGTGGATGTCGGCCCCGATGGCGTGCCGACGTCGGTCGGGATCTCCAGCAGCAGTCGCTCGCGCGACCTGGACCGCGCGGCGATCGAAGCGGTGGAACGCTGGCGCTTCCGCCCGGCGATCGCCGCCGATGGGCGGCCGACCGTCGGCACGGTGGTGATCCCGATCGAGTTCGACGCGCGCCGCTAGAGGCAGGCGCCGGGGATCAGGCGCTAGACGCCAGACTGAAGCCGCAGGCGCGGGCCGTTTCGAGGAAGTCCGGGAACGAGGTGGCCACGCTGGCCACGTCGCGGACCTGCACCTCGCGGTCGGCAAGCTGGCCGGCGACGGCGAAGGCCATCGCGATGCGGTGGTCGCCGTGGCTGTCGACGGTTCCGCCCTGGAGGCGGCCGCCATGGATCGTGGCGCCGTCCGGCGCTTCCTCGACGCGGATCCCGAGCGCGCGCAGTCCGGCCGCCATGGTCGCGATGCGGTCGGATTCCTTGACGCGCAGTTCGGCGGCGCCACGCACGACGGTCGTTCCCTCGGCGCAGGCCGCAGCGACGAACAGCGCCGGGAACTCGTCGATCATGTCGGCCACGTCCTCCGCCGGCACGGCGATGCCGCGCAGCGGCGCATGGCGCACGTGCAGGTCGGACACCTGCAGGCCACCCTGCATCAGCGCGGGCAACTCGCCGATGTCCGCACCCATCCGGCGCAGCACGCGCAACAGGCCGGTGCGCCGCGGGTCCGTGCCGACCCCGCGCAGGGTCACGGACGAACCGGGGACCAGCGTGGCGGCGACGATGAAGAACGCGGCCGACGAGAAGTCCGCCGGCACCACCACGTCGGTGGCGCGCAGCCGCGGCCTGCCGTGCACGCTGGCCCGGCCCGGTGCATGTCGCACGTCCGCGCCGAATGCGCCGAGCATGCGCTCGGTGTAGTCGCGCGTCGGCCGCGGCTCGGTGACACGGGTCTCGCCATCCGCGTACAGGCCCGCCAGCAGCACCGCGGACTTGACCTGCGCGCTTGCGACGGGCGATTCGAAGTCGATCGCCCGCAACGCGCTGCCGCCCTGGATCGAAACGGGCGGAACGCCACCGTCCGCCACCGCGATCCGCGCGCCCATCCGTGCCAGCGGCTCGACCACCCGCCCCATCGGCCGCCGCGACAGCGATGCATCCCCCACCAGCACGCTGTCGAACCGCTGCCCCGCGAGCAGGCCGGCGAGCAAGCGCATGGCGGTGCCGGCGTTGCCGCAATTGATCGGACCCTCCGGCGCGCGCAAGCCGTCCAGTCCCACGCCGTGCACGATGCGCACGCCCGGCGCCGGCGCGTCGATGCGCACGCCCGTGCGCGCGAACGCGGCACAGGTCGCGTGTGCGTCGGCGCCCTCCAGGAATCCTTCGATGCGCGAAGTGCCCTCCGCGATCGCCGCGAGCATCACCGCGCGGTGGGAAATGGACTTGTCGCCCGGGATTTCCGGCGTGCCGTGCAGGGCATCGCCCCGCGCCGCGATCCAGTCAGCCATGGCGCTGCCGGAAGTCGCGCATGAAGTCGACCAGCGCGCGCACCCCGGCTTCCGGCATCGCGTTGTACAGCGACGCGCGCATCCCGCCGAGCGCACGGTGCCCCTTCAGCGAGATCAGCCCGGCGCCCTTCGCCTCCTCGAGGAAGGCCTTGTCCAGCGCGTCGTCGTGCAGGAAGAACGGGACGTTCATCCGCGACCGCACGGCCGGCGCCACGTCGTTGCGATAGAAGCCGCCGGAGCCGTCGATGGCCGCGTACAGCAGCGCCGACTTGCGCGCATTGCGTTCGGCGAACTCCGCCACGCCGCCCTCGCCGAGCATCCACTTCACGGTCAGCCCGAGCAGGTACCAGTTCCAGGTCGGCGGCGTGTTGAGCATCGAGCCGGCCTTGTCGTGCGAGCGGAAATCGAAGATGTCCGCGCGCGGCTGGCCGTCGCGGGCCAGCAGGTCGCGCCGCACGATCGACACCCCGATCCCGACCGGCCCGAGGTTCTTCTGCGCGCCCGCGTACACGACGCCGAAACGCGCGATATCGAGCGGCGACGACGCGATCGACGAACTGAAATCGGCCACCAGCGGGACGTCGCCTGCACCGCCGTCGCCGACGCCGCCGTCCCCGAACAACCGCGCGTCGTCGAACTCGACGCCGTGGATCGTCTCGTTCGCGGTGACGTGCAGGTAGGCCGCGTCGGCCGACACCTGCCAGGTGTCGCGCGCGGGAATGTCGCGGAACCCGTCGTCCTCGCCGCTCGCCGCGACGTGCGTGGCGACGTAGGGCCGCGCCTGCTTCAGCGCGGTCTTGCCCCAGTGCCCGGTCACCACGTAGTCGGCGGGCTGGCCGGGTGCGGCCAGGTTCAACGGCAGCAGCGCCTGCTGGGTGGTGGCGCCGCCGGCGATGAACAGCACCGCGTGGCTGTCGGGCACCGACAGCAGCGTGCGCAGGTCGGCCTCGGCCTCCGCGGCGACCTGCATGAACTCGGGCCCGCGGTGGCTCAGCTCGACGATCGAGGCGCCGGCACCCGGCCACTCCAGCATCTCGCGGGCGGCCTGCTCGAGCACCGGTTCGGGCAGGGTCGCGGGACCGGCGCTGAAGTTCCAGGCGCGTGCCATCGTGGCTTCCTCGTCGCTTTGCGCGTCGCAGACGCGGTGGGGGCTAGTATGCCGGGATGGCCCTACGCGACGACATCCGAGCGGCGCTGCGCATCCCGTCCCGCGAGGTCACCGACGAGGGCGTGCATCGCGAGCGCCGGCGGCTGCTGGCGGCATTCGCCGCGGCGCCCGCGCTGGGCCTGGCCGGCTGCGCCGAGGCCGAGCCGCCCACGCCGACGCGCACCGGGGTGTCGCCCACGCTGGCGCGGATGGGTTTCGACACGGACGAGACCCTGACCACCTGGCAGGACGCCACCAGCTACAACAACTTCTACGAGTTCGGCACCGGCAAGCTCGACCCCTCGCAGGCGGAGAAGACCCTGGAGGCGCGCGGGTGGACGGTCGCGGTGGGCGGCCACTGCGCGAAGCCGGGAACGGCCACGCTCGACGAGCTGCTCGCCGGCGTGACGGAGGAAGAACGCACCTACCGGCTGCGCTGCGTCGAGGGCTGGTCGATGGTGATCCCGTGGCTGGGGGTGCCGCTGGCCGACGTGCTGCGCCGGTTCGAACCCACGTCGCGCGCGAAGTACGTCGCATTCACCACGCTGGCCGATCCGCGGAAGATGCCCGGCGTGCGCTATCCGGCCCTCGACTGGCCGTACCGCGAAGGGCTGCGCATCGACGAGGCGATGCATCCGCTGGCGTTCCTGGCGACGGGCCTGTACGGCAAGCCGCTGCCGCAGCAGAACGGCCTGCCGCTGCGCCTGGTGGTGCCCTGGAAATACGGCTTCAAGTCGATCAAGTCGATCGTCGCGATCGATTTCGTCGAGGACATGCCGCCGACCGCCTGGAACCTGGCGCAGCCGTCCGAGTACGGGTTCTATTCGAACGTGAACCCGCTCGTGGACCACCCGCGCTGGAGCCAGGCCACCGAGCGCCGGATCAGCGGCACGGCGAGCAAGCTGTTCGCCGACCGGATCCCGACGGAACTGTTCAACGGCTACGCGCTGCAGGTCGCGCACCTGTACCAGGGCATGGACCTGAAGCGGTGGTTCTGAGCCAGCGCGGCATCTTCGCCGCCAAGGCCGCGGTGCACGTCGCCGCGCTCACGCCGCTGGCGATCCTGGCATGGCAGGTGCTCGACGTCGCGCGCACGGGCAGCAACGCACTCGGCGCGGATCCGGTCGCGGAAATCGAGCATCGCCTCGGCCTGTGGGCATTGCGGCTGCTGCTGGCCACGCTGGCGATCACCCCCCTTCGGCAACTGACCGGGCAACCCGTCCTGGTCCGCTTCCGGCGGATGCTCGGCCTGTACGCGTTCGCGTACGCCACGCTGCACTTCAGCGCGTACCTGGTGCTGGACCTGCGCGGCTACTGGGC
>CAMPJU010000107.1 GCA_946886995.1 uncultured Lysobacteraceae bacterium | reverse complement strand
GATGTCCTCCGGAGCCCCCATGCACCTTCGACGTTCGTTCCCGCTCCAGCGTTTCGCGCTGCTCCTCGCCCTCGTGTTGCCGTGCGTGGCGACGGCGGCCGCGCAGGATGCCGATCTCGCGCAACTGCAGCGCGACGTCGAATCGTCGCTGCTCGCGCTCGGCGACCGCGGTGCGCTCGGCGCCACCGACCAGCCGCTGCAGGTGTCCTCGCCCGCGCAGGTGCGGTTCGAACTGGGCGCCGTGGCGGTGCCGCGCGCCGACGGTTCGCCCGCGATCATGGCGATCACGCCGGGGAGCGCCGCCGAGCGGTTGCGGTTGCGGGTCGGCGACCGGCTGGTCTCGGTGAACGGCAAGCGGCTTGCCGGCGTGCAGGATCCGGTCGCCACCCTGCAGTCGGCGATCGCGGCGGCAGACGGGTCGCTGCGCGTCGAATACCTGCGGGCCGGCAAGGCCATGGCCGCCAGCGGCATCGCCGACGTGGTCGCGATCCCCGCCTACCAGCTGGTGGTGGGCGCACCGGCGGCCGGCAGCTGCGACGGATTCGTCAGCGACCAGGGCGTGCAGCCGCGCAGCCACGGCATCTACGCCGCCGACATCACCCGCGTGGACGGGCGCAGCACGCCGCTGTATGCCGTCAACCGGCACCGGGTGGCGCCGGGGCGTCACGTCCTCACGGTCAGCGAGTCGATCGACCGCACCTGGTTGAACAGCGCGCAGATCCGCACGATCGCCCTGATGCAGCGACGCGAACGCGCGCGTGCATACAAGCCGCTGGTCGTCGATGTCCGCCCGGGCCACACCTACAAGGTCGGCGCGCGCCTGCTGCGCGACCGGCTGGACACCGCCAGCATCCGGGACAACGCGTACTGGGAACCGGTGGTGTGGGCCGTCGAGACCGGTCGCTGCGACTGACGTCGCTCACTCCGGGCGCACGTCCTCCAGCACCTGGCGCAGGAACGGGACCGTGATCCGGCGCTGCGCCGCGAGCGACGCGCGGTCCAGCCGCTCGAGCAGGGCCGCGAGGCCGGCGAGGTCACGCCCGGCGCGCACCAGCAGCCAGTCGAGCGCCGCCGGCTCCAGCACCAGTCCGCGACGCCGCGCGCGGTCGAGCAGTACCTGGCGCCGGCCCGCGTCGTCGAGCGGCGCGAGCACGATGCGCGCGCACTGCGACAGCCGCGAGCGCAGGTCGGGCAATCCCAGCGGCAGGCGATCCGGGCCGACCGACCCGACATAGAGCACGCGCAACCCGGCACTCCGCGCGCGATCGTGGAAGGCGAACAGCGCGACCTCGTCCTCCCGGTTGCCGGCGATCGCGTCGAGGCCATCGAGTGCCAGCAGCGAGGGCCCACCTGCATCGCGCGCATCGGCCAGCGCTTCCAGTGCCTCGCCCAGCCGCCCCGCGGCCGCGCGCAATGGCAGGTAGGCCGCACGCTGCCCGGCGGCGTCCGCGGCCGCGCAGGTCGCCAGCGCCAGGTGCGTCTTCCCGGTGCCGGGTGCGCCGGCGAGGTAGATGCGGTCCCCGGCCTCGCCGGTGGCCAGCGCCTGCAACTGCTCCAGCGCCCCTTGCGGCGCACCGACGAACGTCTCGAAGCGCTGGTCGGGGGAATACCGGAGCGCCAGCGGCAACTGGGGCACGGCCTTCACGGCCGTTCCGCGGGATCCGCCTCGCTGGCACCCGGCGACGCGATGACCGGATGCCCCGCATAGAGCCGGCTGTGCGTGTAGCGCTCTTCGGCGAAGCGCAGCAGCACGTTCGCCACCGCGGCAACAGGGAGTGCCAGCAGCATGCCAAGGAACCCGAACAGCACGCCGCCGGCCATGACCGCGAAGATCACCGCCATCGGATGCAGGCCGATGCGGTCGCCGACCAGCTTCGGGGTCAGCAGGTAGGTTTCGATCACCTGCCCCACGCCGAAGACCGCGAGCACGCCCGCCACGTGTTTCCAGTCACCGAACTGCACCATCGCCGCGATCACGCCGAGCACGATGCCGCTTGCCGGTCCCAGGTAGGGCACGAAGGTGAGCAGGCCGGCGATCAGGCCGATCAGCAGGCCCAGGTCCAGCCCGACCAGCCACAACCCCGCCCCGTAGAACACGCCGAGGATCAGCATCACCAGCAATTGCCCGCGCAGGAAACCGCCGAGCACCGCGTCGGATTCGCGGGCCAGCCGGGTCACGGTCGGCAGGTGGTCGCGCGGCACCAGCGATGCCACGCGCGCGACCAGCATGTCCCAGTCGCGCAGGAAGAAGAACGTGAGCACCGGCAGCAACACCAGGTTGGCGAACCAGGCCAGCAGCGCGAAGCCGGAGCGCGAGAGGTAGCCGAGCACGGTCGCCGCGGCGCCACCCGCCTCCTCCCAGTGTTGCCGGGCCAGCGCGATCAGTCGCGCGGGATCCAGCCAGCTCATCAGCTCCAGCCCGGTGCGCGCCTCCAGCCACGGCAGCGCGGTCCCGACGAACCACCCGCGGTAGTGCGGCAACGAATCGAACAGCGTGACCACCTGGCGCTCGAGCATCGGGACGAGCAGGACCAGTCCGACCAGGACCACCAGCACCATCGCCGTGAACACCAGGATCACCGCGGCGCTGCGCGAGCGGCCGCTCGCCACCAGCCGGTCGACCAGCGGATCTCCCAGCCACCCGAGCAGCGCGCCGAGCACGAACGGCGTCAGTACCGGCGCCAGCAGGCCCACCAGCCACAGCACGGCCAGGGCCACGACGATCCACTGCAGCCGCCGGAGGAACCGCGCGATCTCGACCAGTGGCGCGTCGTCCATCCCGGGTGCGTTCAAAGGACGCGGTAGTGCGCGGATCGCGGGGCCGCGGGCACGTCGTCGGCCACGCCCGGGTCCGCGGGCGCCGGACCCTCGGTGCCGTCGTCGACAGCCTCGACCACGTCGCTGCGCCCGGCCATCCGGGCAAGCCCGGACAGGCCCGTGTTGAGCGCCAGCTCGACTTCCAGCGCGTCGCCGCGGGCGCCGAGTGGCGTGATGTCGGTGACCACCGGCAGCGACTGCAGCCACGCCGACAGCCTCAGGTAATCGTCCGCACTGTCGATGCCGCTGAACGCCACCCGGAAGTTGCCGGGCGGTTCGGATGGCGGCGCCTTCGCGTACCGGTTCGACAGGGCGTCGGCCGCGCCATCCGCGCCGGCCGCGAGGGCGGCCCTGGCATCACGTTCCTCGGCAGACCAGGACGACAGCACGCGACCGTCGTCCACGAAGACCCAGTCCGCGCGCCAGCCACTGCCCTGGCGGTAGAGCTTGCCGATCAGCTGCATCGGCGGCTGGTAACGCGAAGATGCGCGCGCCACCGCGGCCGTGTCGCCACGCCAGATGGCGCCGACCACCGCACGTTCGGCCGCGCTCCCCGCGGGCAGGCCCAGCCGGTAGCCGCGCTCGATCGCGCGGGTGGTGAGCGGACGGGCGACGTCGTCGTGGCGCACCCCGACCAGGCGCGGACCGCTGCCGTCGTCGATGGCGAGCCACAGCACCGGCTTGGGTCGAGGCGCCGGCCAGACCGGGATGCCCAGCGCGGCCGCTAGCTCCTGCACGGCTTCCTCGTCGAAGCGCACGACGAGCGTGGTGCGATAACTGGGGGCACCGCTGGGCGAGGTGCCCTCGTCCTGGCGATAGTCGTAGCCGTCGACGTAGTCGGCCGCATTGGCCAGTTCCCGCGCGACGCCCGGCCGGTTCGCCGCGGACAGGTCACCGGAGACCTTGCCCAGCACCTCCGCGAGCGCACGCGCGAACCCGGCGGTGCGGTCGGCGGCGCCCTGGCTGTTGACCGGCACGTCCGCCTCGTACAGGCCGCTGGCGGACGCGCGCGTGCCCTCGACCCGCTGGGCCGCCACGGGCGCCGCCAGGCACAGGGCCAGGACGACGGCAGCGAACTTCGTTGCGGCACGGAAATTTCCGGTCATGCGCATGGTGGCTTCCTGCGACAGGGCATCCCGAATGGTGCCGCAGGGCATGCGATGCGTCCATCGCCACGGTGCCGGCCGCCATCCGCCTGTAAAATGGCGCATTCCCCGCCGATCCGAGGCCGCCGTGACCGGCAAGCCGACTGCACCCCTCACCTATCGCGACGCCGGCGTCGACATCGACGCCGGAAACGCGCTCGTCGAAAGGATCAAGCCGCTGGCCGCCCGGACCCGCCGCGCGGGCGTGATGGGCGGGCTTGGCGGGTTCGGGGCCCTGTTCGACCTGTCCGGCCGCTACCGCGAACCGGTGCTGGTCTCGGGGACGGACGGCGTGGGCACCAAGCTCAAGCTGGCGCAGCAGCTCGGGCGCCACGACACCATCGGCATCGACCTGGTGGGCATGTGCGTCAACGACGTGCTGGTGCAGGGCGCCGAGCCGCTGTTCTTCCTCGACTATTTCGCCACCGGCAAGCTCGACGTCGACACCGCGGCCGCGGTCGTGGGCGGCATCGCGCGCGGCTGCGAACTGTCCGGCTGCGCGCTGATCGGCGGCGAGACCGCGGAAATGCCGGACATGTACCCGCCCGGCGAGTACGACCTGGCGGGCTTCTGCGTCGCCGCCGTCGAGAAGTCGGACCTGCTGGACGGCACGCAGGTGCGCGCGGGCGACGTGCTCATCGGCATCGCCTCGTCCGGGCCGCACTCCAATGGCTACTCCCTGATCCGGCGCATCTACGACCGGGCCGGGCGTCCCGCCGACGTCGACGTCGGCGGCGTGCCGCTGGCCGACGCGCTGATGGCGCCGACCGCGCTGTACGTCAAGCCCGTGCTGGAACTGCTGCGTGGCGACTCGGGCGGCGGCATCCACGCCATGGCGCACGTCACCGGCGGCGGCCTGACCGAGAACATCATCCGGGTGGTGCCCGACGGCCTGGCGCTGGACATCGAGGCTTCGGCGCTCGCGTTGCCACCGGTGTTCGAGTGGCTGCAGCGCGAGGGCGGCGTGGCCCGCGAGGAAATGTGGCGCACGTTCAACTGCGGCATCGGCTTCGTGCTGCTGGCCGACGCGGGCGCCGCGGGCGCGCTGGAATCCGGCCTGGATCGGCTGGGCCTCGCGCATCGCCGGATCGGCACCGTGGTCCCGGACGCCGGTGGCGAACGCGTCCGCATCGGCTAGGCCGCGCATGCCACCTGCACCGATGCCGCGGCTGGCGGTGCTCGCCTCCGGGCGCGGGACCAACCTGCAGGCGATCGTCGATGCCATCGAGGGCGGGCACCTCGATGCGGAACTGGTGGGCGTGTTCTCCGACCGCCCCGGCGCGGCTGCGCTGTCGCGCGTGCCGGCATCACTGCGCTGGAGCGACGATCCCGCCAGGCACGCGACGCGTGAGGCATTCGACGTCGCGCTGGGCAATGCGCTCGCCGGGACGCGGCCGGACTGGGTGGTCTGCGCCGGCTACCTGCGGATCCTGTCGGACGATT
>CAMPJU010000106.1 GCA_946886995.1 uncultured Lysobacteraceae bacterium | reverse complement strand
CCGCTGCTGTGGCAGCACCTGTTCTGGATCTTCGGCCACCCGGAGGTCTACATCATCTTCCTGCCGGCGATCGCGCTGGTGGCGATGATCGTGCCGACCTTCGCGCGCCACCCGATCATCGGCTACAGCTGGATCGTGCTGGCGGCGGTGGGCACCGGCTTCCTCAGCTTCGGGCTGTGGGTCCACCACATGTTCACCACGGGGCTGCCGGACATCTCGCTCGCGTTCTTCTCGGCCGCATCGCAGGCGGTCGCCTTGCCGACGGGCGTGCAGATCTTCGCGCTGCTCGCCACCGTGCTCGCCGGCCGCCTGGTGCGCAGCGTGCCGATGCTGTTCGTGCTCGGCGCACTGGTGATCTTCGTGCTGGGCGGGCTGACCGGGGTGATGATCGCGCTGGCGCCGTTCGACTTCCAGGCGCACGACACCTACTTCATCGTCGCCCACCTGCACTACGTGCTGATCGGCGGCATGGTGTTCCCGCTCATCGCCGGCGTGTACTACTTCTTCCCGCTGATGGCGGGACGGATGCTGTCCGCGCGCCTGGGGCGGATCGCGTTCTGGCTGATGTTCGCCGGCTTCAACATCGCGTTCCTGCCGATGCACGTGTCCGGGCTGGCCGGCATGCCGCGGCGCGTCGCGACCTATCGCGCGGACCAGGGGCTGGACCTGCTGAACCTCGTTTCGACGGTCGGCGCGTTCGTGCTGGCCGCCGGCTTCGCGCTGGTGCTGGTCGACGCCGTGCGGGCGCTGCTGCGGAAGGACCCGGTGCCGCCCAATCCCTGGCGCGCGGGCACGCTCGAATGGCTCGGTGGGGTCCCGAACCAGGCCTGGGGCCTGCGCTCGATCCCCACGGTGGACAGTCGCTATCCGCTCTGGGACCAGCCGCGCCTGGCGGAGGACGTGGAAGCCGGGCGCGGTTACCTGGGCGACGCACCCGAAGGCAGGCGCGAGACACTGGTCACCTCCACCCTCGACGCGGTGCCCGGGCAATGCCTGCGCGTGCCGGGGCCGACCTTCCTCACGCTGTGGGCAGCGGTCTTCACCGGCGGTGCGTTCATCCTGCCCGTGTACGAGTTGTACATCGCCGCCGGCATCAGTGGGGTGCTGGCGATCGCGACCATCCTCGCCTGGTTGTGGACCGGCACCGCGCGCATCCCGGAAGTCCCCACGAAGGACGTGGGCCACGACCTGCGGTTGCCGCTGTATGCGTCGGGGCCGGCGTCGGTGGGCTGGTGGGCGATGTTCATCACCATGGTCGGCGACATGGCGGCGTTCGCCAGCCTGGTGTTCGGCTACTTCTTCTTCTGGACCGTGCACGGGACCTTCCCGCCGGCGCCGGGAGACGGACCGGGCCTGGCGTGGCCGTTGCTCGCGCTCGCCTTCGCGCTGGCGTCCTGGGCGCTCACCCTGCTGGCGCGCCACTGGAACAGGCGCGACCTGGCCGCCGGCTTCTACGCCGCTTCGGGCATCGCCACCGTCCTGGCACTGGGCGCCTGTGGCGCACTGCTCGCCGGGCCGTGGCTGGCGGGCATGGACCCGACGCGCCACGCGTACGACGCAACCGTGTGGCTGCTGTCGGGATGGACCGCCGCGCACCTGGCGGCGGGCGCGCTGATGCAGGCGTACTGCATCGCACGGCGCGTCGCCGGCAGGATGACGGCCGCATACGACGCCGACATCCACAACGTCGCGCTGTTCTGGCACTTCGTCGCCGTCACGGTGGTGGTGACCGTCGCCGTGGTCGCGGCCTTCCCGCTGCTGGCCCATTGAACGTCGCGATGAACGACCGGCCTGCCAATCCCCCGACCGACCCCCGCACCCGTGGCGGGCTGTGGCGCCTGACGGCGGGACCGCTGGTGTGGGCCATCCACTTCCTGGCTTCGTACGTCACGGCCGCCGTCTGGTGCGCGCGCACGATGCCGGCGGCGTCCCTCGGCGACGCCCGCACCGCGCTGTTCGCGTATACGGCCGTCGCGCTCGCACTCGTCGCATGGCTCGGCTGGCGCGGCTGGCAACGCCACCGCGCCGGGCGGCAGCCGCCGCCGCATGACGACGCCACCGCCGGCGACCGCCACCGGTTCCTCGGCCTGGCGACCGCCCTGCTTTGCGGCCTGTCGTTCGTCGCCGTCGCCTACACCGCACTGGGCGCCGTCATGATCGGGACGTGCCGGTGATGGGCACCGCCGGCCGCAAACAGGGGTGGCTGCTGGCCGGCGCGCTGGTGCTGGCCGCCGCGTGGCTGGGTCCGCTGCCGGACTGGTCGCGGTCGTCCTTCGCGGCGCACATGCTGATGCACCTGTCCGTCGTCGCGCTGGCCGCACCGCTGCTGGCCATTGGCCTGGCCGGAACGGCCGCGGACCCCGCGCGGCGCTGGCCGGCGGTGTTCGGCGCGGTCGTCGCGTCGATCTTCGAGTTCCTGGTGGTGTGGGCCTGGCATGCACCGGCGCTGCACCACGCGGCACGCGCATCGACCGCGCTGCTGGTGTTCGAGCAGGCGAGCTTCCTGGTGGTCGGGTTGATGCTGTGGCTGTCCGCGTTCGGCGGGGATCAACGGCATCGCCGCCAGCGCGCGGCCGCGGGCATCGGCGGCCTGCTGCTCACGTCCATGCACATGACCCTGCTGGGCGTGCTGCTGGCACTCGCGGGCCGGACGCTCTACACCCACGCACATGCAGGGGCCGCGGCGTTGCCGTTCGGCCTGTCGCCGTTGCAGGACCAGCACCTCGGCGGCGTGCTGATGCTGGCGATCGGCGGCACGGCGTACCTCGCCGGCGCGCTGTGGCTGCTCGCGGGACTGCTGCGCGAGCGCGGCCGGGTGGTGGCCGATGGCTGACCGCATGCGCGACCCATGGTTGTTCCGCCAGGCACGCCGCGCCTGGGCATGCCTGGCCGAAGGCGGCTGGCGCCTGGTGACGTGCCGGGTCCTGGTGGTGCTGGCCCTGCTGGGCACCGGCGGGCTGCTGTTCGTGGCCGCGGGGCTGGTGCCGATCGCCGCCAGCGACGGGCACTGGGCCGTCACCCGCGCCCTACTGCAGTTCACGATGCGCAGTTCCGTGCGCACCCGCACCCTCGGCCTGCAGGCGCCGCCGCTCGACGACCCGGCGCTGGTGCTCAAGGGCGCCGGGCACTATGCGGCCAACTGCATGCCCTGCCATGGCGCACCGGGCGTGCCGCGCGAGCTGGTGGTGCGTCACATGACGCCCAAGCCGCCCTACCTGCCGCACGGCACCGGCACGCTGCGCGACGCGGAACTGTTCTGGATCGTCAAGCACGGCATCAAGTACACCGCCATGCCGGCCTGGCCCGCACGGCACCGCGACGACGAGGTCTGGGCGATGGTGGCATTCCTGCGCGCGCTGCCGGATTTGTCGCCGGCGCAGTTCCGGCGACTCGCGCATGGCGACCGACCCGGCGCGCAGACGCGCTCCGCCGTCCAGGGCACGCCGGTCGCGTCGGTGCAGCCGAACTGCGAGCGCTGCCACGGCACGGACGGCATGGGGCGCGGCGCGGGCGCGATCCCGCGGCTGGCCGGGCTCGACGCGGCGTACCTGGAAGCGAGCCTGCGCGCGTTCGCCCGGGGCCGGCGCCACAGCGGGATCATGCAGCCCGTCGCCGCCGGCCTCGACCCGCGCCAGCGGCACGCGCTGGCCCGGCACTTTTCCGCGCTTCCGGCAGCCGCGCTGCCGGCAACCGGCGACGACCGGCGTTGCGACGATCCGGCATTGCATGCCCGCGGCGAGGCGCTGGCCGCGAACGGCGATCCGGCACGCAAGATCCCGGCGTGCGCGTCGTGCCACGGGACGGGTGGCGACGGTGGGGCGAACCCGAACCGGCTGTTCCCGGCAATCGCTGGCCAGCATGCCGATTACCTGGCGCTGCAGCTGGAACTGTTCCGCGACGGGCACCGCGGCGGCACGCCCTATGCCGGCCTGATGCGCGCAGCGGCCCGCGAGCTGGAAGACCGCGACATCGACGCGCTCGCCCGTTACTACGCCAGCCTGCCCCGCGGCTGCACCGCACGCGGCTGACCGGGCGGAATCCTCGCGCTGGCGCCCCGCGCGCGGCAGAATGGCGACTTTCCGCCCGCAAAAGCGACCTCCATGCGCCTGTCGCAATTCCACCTGTCCACCAGCCGGGAAACCCCGGCCGAAGCCGAGGTCGCCAGCCACAAGCTGATGCTCAAGGCGGGCATGATCCGCAAGCTCGCCGCGGGCCTGTACACCTGGTCGCCGCTGGGCCTGCGCGTGCTGCGCAAGGTCGAGACGGTGGTCCGGCAGGAAATGGAGGCCGCCGGCGCGATCGAGCTGCTGATGCCCGCGGTGCAGCCGAAGGAATTGTGGGAGGAAACCGGACGCTGGGAGAAGTTCGGCGGCCAGCTGCTGAAGATGCAGGACCGCAAGGAATCCTGGTACTGCTTCGGGCCGACCCACGAGGAAGTGATCACCGACTTCGCGCGCAACGAACTGCAGTCGTACAAGCAGTTGCCGGTCACCTTCTTCCAGATCCAGACCAAGTTCCGCGACGAGATCCGCCCGCGGTTCGGCGTCATGCGCTCACGCGAGTTCCTGATGAAGGATGCCTATTCCTTCAGCATCGACGACGCGGGGCTCGAGCACGAGTACCGCAAGATGTTCGACGCATACGGCCGGATCTTCTCGCGGCTCGGCCTGCGGCACCGCGCCGTGTTCGCCGATACCGGCGCGATCGGCGGCAGCGCGTCGCACGAGTTCCACGTGCTGGCGGATTCGGGCGAGGACGCGATCGCGTTCTCTGATGCTTCCGACTACGCAGCGAACGTCGAGCTCGCCGAGGCCATCGCCGCGGGCGATCGTCCGGCGCCGGCCGAGGCGATGCGCAAGGTCGAGACGCCCGCGCAGAAGACGTGCGAGGACGTCGCGGCCCTGCTCGACATTCCGCTCGCGCGCACCGCGAAGTCGCTCGCGCTCGTGGGCGAACAGGGCTTCGTGCTCGCGCTGCTGCGCGGCGACCACGTCGCCAACGAGATCAAGCTCGCGAAGGTCCCCGGGCTGGCGGACTACCGCCTGGCGACCGAGGCGGAGATCCGCGACCACCTCGGCGGAACGCCCGGATTCCTCGGCCCCGTCCGCCCCGCGAAGCCGATCCAGGTCGTCGCCGACCGCTGCGTCGCCGCCATGGCCGACTTCGTGGTCGGTGCCAACGAGACGGGTTTCCACCTGGCCGGCGTCAACTGGGGCCGCGACCTGCCCGAGCCCGACCTGGTCGCCGACATCCGCAACGTGGTCGCGGGCGATCCCTCGCCCTGCGGCAAGGGCACGCTCGCCATCGCGCGCGGCATCGAGGTCGGCCACGTGTTCCAGCTGGGCCGGAAGTACGCCGAGGCGATGGGCGGCACGGTGCTCGACGCCGGCGGCAAGGCGGTGGCCCCGGCGATGGGCTGCTC
>CAMPJU010000105.1 GCA_946886995.1 uncultured Lysobacteraceae bacterium | reverse complement strand
TTCCAGTTCCAGGCGGCGGCAACGGCCGCCGTGTCGAAGACGCCGGCGGGGTCGGCCTCCTCGACGACGATCGCGGTCGGTGTGCCGGTCGCGTCCACGTCGATCAGCAGCACGACCCGGCCCGACACCTTCTGCGCCAGCGCCTCGGCGGGATATTTCGGCGGATGCAGCATGCGCGATTCGAGGGCCGCGTTCGCGGGGACCGGCGTGCCTGTCGGCTCGGCGGCCACCGACGGTTGCGCCGCCCACGCCGTGACGCCGGCGAAGGAAGCCAGGACGACGACGAGCGCGGTCCCGGCGACGAGCCGGCGGCGCGAAGGCAATGGTTGCTTGAGCATGGCGATTCTCTCCTTGAGCGGGTGGCCGAAGCCCCAGTGGCAGCCGAGCGGCAGCGGCTGTGCCGCCAGCTGGGTGTTGAACATCGCCTCGCCGTAGGCGCGACGCGACCGTGGCCGGTGCGACAACACGCGCTGGTCGCAGGCCAGTTCCTGGTCATGCCGGAACCAGCGTGCCGCGAGGTGGACCAGCGGGTTGAACCAGGACACGCAACGCAGCGCGGCAACCAGCGCGTTGGCCCACAGGTCGCCCCGTGCCACGTGCTCGAGTTCATGCATGCGCAGCAACGTCCGTTGTTCGTCGGTGTAGCGCAGGTCGAAGTCGGCCGGCAGCACCGTGCGCGGTCGAAGCAGCCCCACGACCGCCGGCAGCCCCGCAATGCTTCCGGCCTGGAACGCGCCATCCTCGCGTGGACGCAACTCGCCCAGCGACCGCAGGAATGCGCGTTGCTGGAACGCGAGCCGCAGTGCCATCGCCAGCATCCCGGCCATCCACGCCGCCACGATCCAGGATCCTGCGCCGGCGGCCATCGCTTCCGTGGAAGCGGTCACCTGGACAACGAACGCATCGCCCATTGCACCCGCAGGCAGGACGGTCAACGCCTTCGCCGGCAAATGCACCGCCAGGATCGAGACGGGCACCAGGACCCACGCCGAATAACCGATGCCGGCTCCGAACCAGCGCCGCAATGGTCGCCGCACCAGCAACACGATGCCGATCGCCGCACTCATGGAAAGCGTCGTTTCGACCAGCAGTGGCATCAGGTCAGCGCTTGTCATCGTCGAGCTCCTCCAGCAGTCGCCGCAATTCCGCGATGTCCTTGCGGCTCAACTTGCGCTGCGCGCTGAAGTGCGCGACCAGCGGCGCCACGCGTCCGTCGAACAGTCGCTCGAGCAACCCCTGGCTCTCGCCGAGCACCCAGTCCTCGCGCTTGAGCACCGGCGAGTAGAGATAGCGCCGTCCGTCCTTCTCGGCCCGGATCGCCCCCTTCTTCAGCAGCCGGTTGAGCAACGTCTTGATGGTCGGCTCCTGCCAGTGCTCCTGCCTGGCGAGCGCGGCGACGACGTCGTCCGCGCTCAGCGGATGCCGCGCCCACAGCGTTTCCATCACGATCGATTCGGCCTCGGTGACCTGCATCGTTTACATCCGTAATTCTTGTACCGGCGAAGATTACGCGCGTAATCGCCAGTGTCAACCCCCCATATTCAGGGGCGGTCACATGCGTCCGCGCCCGACCGATCCACGTCGCAATAGGCGTTTGCTTCTCCGTTGGCGTCAGCGATGGGGACGGGGCAGGGGATGAAACTCGAAGAAGTGGCGATCGACGTCGAGCAACTCTCGCCGGGCATGTACGTGTGCCGGCTCGACCGGCCATGGACGGACGCGCCCTTTCCCCTGCAGGGCTTTTTCGTGGGTGCCGACGGGGAAGAACTGGCGTGGGTGCGCAAGTACTGCCAGGTGGTCTGGGTCGACACGGAACTGGGCGCAGTGCCGTCGGCACCGCGGCATGGCGGCGTCCGCGCCAGCACGCCCGCCGTCGCGCTGCCGGACCCCGGACGCGCCGCAGCGCCGGCGAAGCCGCGGGCCCGCCCGGTGGTTCGGGCAGCGCGCACGACGGACCGGCTCATCGGCAAGGAGCACTACGCCAACATCGTGGGATTCGAGGAGGAGCTTCCGAAGGCGCGCAAGGCGCACGAAGGCGCCCTGCAGATCGCCAAGCAGGCACTCCAGGATGCCCATGACACCCGTAGCCTGGTGTTCGGCGAGGTGACCGCGGCCGCGGAGGCGATCGTCGAAAGCGTCCTTCGCAACGCCGACACGATGTTCTGGGTCAATGCCCTGCAACGCCACGGCAGCTATGCCTACCGCCACGCGATCAACTGCTGCGCACTCGCCGCCGCGTTCGGTCGTCACCTCGGCCTGCCTGCCGCCGTCCTCGTCGACCTCGCCGCCGGCGGACTGTTGCTGGACATCGGCAAGACACGTCTGCCCCCGGCAGCGCTGCAGCACCCGGGCCCGCTCGACGACGATGGGCTGGCCCTGGTCCGCTCACACGTGTCGCACGGCCTGGACATCCTGGCCGAGGCGCAAGGCGGGTGCGGACCGCCGGTGGAGGAGATGCTCCGGACCCACCACGAGTGCTGGGACGGGTCCGGTTATCCCGAGGGCCTGAAGGGGCATGACATCCCGCTGTTCGGCCGGATGGCCGCGATCATCGACAGCTTCGAGGCGATGACGAGCGTGCGGCCGCACCTGCCCGCCCGCGCCCGCCACGAAGCGCTGCAGGAGCTGTACCGCAATCGCGGCAGCCTGTACCACGGCGAACTCGTCGAACAGTTCACCGGCTGCCTGGGCGTCTATCCGACGGGATCGCTGGTGGAACTGAGCACCGGGGAAGTCGCGGTCGTGATGACCCAGAATCCGACACGCCGGCTCAGGCCGGTGGTCATGCTCCTGACCGACGCCGCCAAGGCGCCGCTCCAGCCTTTCCGGCCGCTCGACCTGATGGCGCTGGAAGACCGGTCGCCGATGGCGGCCGCCGCCAGCATCGCGCGGCCGCTGCCGGTGGGCGCCTTCGGGCTCGATCCGTCCGAGCTGTTCCTCTGAACCGCTACGACCTGATGGACCGGCTGTCGGCGCTGATCGCCGCGCATGCCGCCGGGGGCGGCGTGGTGGGCGTGATGCTGGTGCGCCTGCGGAACCTGGGGGATTTCCGCATCGCCAACGGCTACGCGATGGGCGAACTGCTGGCCGCCGCGAGCGCGCGGATGATCGCGGACGCGCTGCGTCCCGGCGACGAGGTGCACGTGCTGGACGATTCGGAAGTCGTGGTGTTGCTGCCCCGCCTGCGCGACCGGAACCACGCGATGCTCGCCGGGGCGCGCGTCCTCAGGATTTTCGATGCGCCCGTCGTGACCGGCAGCCGCACCTTCCCGGTGTCCGTCGCGATCGGGCTGAGCGTGCAGCCGACGGATGGCCGCGATGCGGAGACACTGCTGCGGCGCGCGGGCATCGCACGCAGGCAGGCGGCGCACGGGGTCGAGCGTTGCGTGGCCTACGCGGAGGGGACCGACCTTCCCCAGGTGCCCTACGACCTGCTGCGGGACGCCATCGGTGCCAACCGCCTCGAGGCCCACCTGCAGCCGATCCTCGATGTCGCGCGGCGCAAGTGGGTCGGCTTCGAATCGCTGGCGCGCTGGCGCGACCCGGAACGTGGGCAGGTTTCGCCGGTCGACTTCATCGCGGTCGCCGAGGAAACCGGGCTGGTGGCGGAGCTCACCCGCTGGAGCCTCAACACGAGCCTGCGCCACGCCGCGCTGGCGCGGCGCGTGGATCCGGAACTCGGCGTGTCGGTCAATCTCTCACCGCGCGTGTTCGGCCAGCGCGACATGCTGCCGCAGGTGCTTTCCGCGCTCGACGTCTGGGGCCTGCCGCCCGCGGCCCTGACCCTGGAGGTCACCGAGACCGCGCTCATGGAGGACTTCGGCACCAGCGTGTCGCTGCTGTCGCGGCTGCGGGCGGAAGGCATCGGGATCTCGATCGACGACTTCGGGTCGGGCCAGTCGTCGCTCGCCTACATCAAGGACATCCCGGCCACCGAGCTGAAGATCGACCGCGCGTTCATGGTCGCATTGCGCCACGACCGGCGTGCCGAGCAGCTGCTGCGCTCGATCATCGACCTGGGCCACCACCTCGACATGGAACTCGTCGCCGAGGGCGTGGAGGACCTGGACACGCTCGACCTGCTTGACAGCCTGGGCTGCGACCGCGCCCAGGGAAACTTCATCCAGGCGCCGCAGCCGGCCGAAGCACTGATCGCCACGCTGTCGCGCGTGGCCTGATCGCCCGCCGGGCCGCGACCGGCCGCACGGCTAGAGGGCGCGCGCGACCGCGACGACCTGGTCTACGGTGAAGCCGAAATGGTCCATGAGCGCGTCGCCCGGTGCCGACGCGCCGAACCGGTGGATGCCGACCACGGCACCGTCCAGCCCCACGTACTTGCGCCAGAAGTCGGTGACGCCCGCTTCGATCGCCACCCGCTTCCGGCAAGCATCCGGCAGGACCGATTCCCGATACTCCGCGTCCTGGCGGTCGTACACGTCCGTGGACGGCATCGATACCACCCGCACGCCATCGCCCAGCTGCGCCGCCGCGTCCATCGCCAGGCCGACCTCCGACCCTGTCGCGATCAGGATCAACTCCGGCGCGCCCTTCGAATCGCGCAGCACGTACCCGCCGCGCGCGATGTCGCGCAACTGCGTCTCCGTCCGCGGCTGGTGCGCCAGGTTCTGCCGCGAGAACACCAGGCAGCTCGGCCCGTCGCAGCGCAGGATCGCCTCGCGCCAGCACGCCGCCGACTCCACCGCATCGCAGGGCCGCCACACGTCGTTCCCCGGGATGTACCGCAGCGATGCCAGGTGCTCGACCGGCTGGTGGGTCGGCCCGTCCTCGCCCAGCCCGATCGAATCATGCGTGTAGACGTGGATCGCGTGGGCGCCCATCAATGCGCTCATCCGCACCGCGTTGCGGGCGTAGTCGCTGAACACCAGGAACGTGGCGTCGTACGGGATGAACCCGCCATGCAGCGACAGCCCGTTGCTGATCGCGGTCATCGCGAACTCGCGCACGCCGAAGTACACGTAGTTGGCGTCGGCGTCGTCCGTGGCGACCGACTTGCTCCCGCTCCACAGCGTCAGGTTCGAATGCGCCAGGTCCGCCGAGCCGCCGACCAGTTCCGGCAACAGCGGCGCGTATGCCTCGATGGACATCTGCGAGGCCTTGCGCGAAGCGACCACCTTGCCCTCGGCCTGCAGCTTGGCCACGTAGGCGTCGGCGACTTCGACGAACCCATCGGGCAGCTCGCCGTGCGAGCGCCGCACCAGTTCGCCGGCCAGCTCCGGGTACTGCGCCGCGTACCTGTCGAATGCCCGGTTCCACTGCTCCTCGCGCACCGTGCCGGCATTGCCCGCGCGCCATCCGTCGTAGATCTCCTGCGGGATGTGGAACGGCTCGTGCTCCCAGCACAGGCCCTGGCGGCAGGCGACCAGTTCCTCCAGCCCCAGCGGGGCGCCGTGGCTGGACTCCTTGCCGGCCTTGTTCGGCGAGCCGTAGCCGATGGTGGTGCGGCAGCAGACCAGGGTCGGC
>CAMPJU010000104.1 GCA_946886995.1 uncultured Lysobacteraceae bacterium | reverse complement strand
GTCCTGGCATCGGGCGGCCGGTCCGCGCGCTGCTGCTTCAGGACGACGGTGCATTGTGGACGCCGGTCGCGGGCGTCGGGCTCGGTTACCTGCGGTCGGACTGGCGCCATGCCGCGCAGCTCGGTCCGGCGCAGGGACTGGCCGGGGAGCTGTACCAGGGCATCGTGCCGGCCCGGGACGGGGGCTTCTGGGTCGTCGGCCGGCCAGGCGTGCTCCAGCGCATCGGTGCGCGCGGACGCGTGTTGCCGATGCCGGAACGCATCCGCGACGCACTCCATGGCCTGCGCATCAAGTCGGTGGCGCGGGACGGGCGGGGCGGCCTGTGGCTGGGCGCGGGACGCACGCTGCTGCACCTCGGTGCGGACCGAACCCTGCGGCGCTGGTCGCCCGACAGCGCTGCGGATCCGACGCTGCACGGGCTGGTCGACCACCTGCTCGCATCGCCCGATGGCGCGAGCCTGTGGGTCGCCGCGACCGGCGCCGGCCTGCAGCAGCGCGACCTGGCGACCGGCCGCGTGCTCCGCGCATTTCCCGCCGCGGCTCACCCGGTGCTGGGCCGGGGCGAGACGGAGGCGCTGCGCTTCGACGCGGACGGCACGCTCTGGCTGGCGGGCGACGCCGGGTTGCTGCGGTTCGACGAGCGCCGCGCCGCGTTCATGGTCGTGGAGGACGTTGGCGGCACGCGCATCCATGGCTTCGATTTCGCCCCGGATGGCGCGCTGTGGTTGCACCGGTTGCAGGGCCTGGCACGCTACGAGCGCAGCGGTGGCCAGTGGCGCGTCGCAGCGGAAGTGGCTGCCGGCGAAGGCATCCCGGCGGTGGAATCCGGCGGGCTGCGCGTGGATGCCCGCGGGCGGCCGTGGCTGGCGACCCCGCGCGGCCTGTTCCGCTGGGACCCGGCGGCACGGCTGGCGCGGAAGTTCGGCGTCGGGGACGGCTTGTCGACGCAGGAGTTCGTCGGCGGGACGCTCGCGCTGGATGCCCGCGGCGTGCTCGCCGCCGCGCTTGCCGATGGCGGTGTCATGTTGCTGGATACGGCCCTGTCTGCACCGGCGTCGCACGCGCCGCCACTGCGGCTCGATGCGCTGTCGGTCCGCCGGGCCGGCGGATGGCACCGGCTGGATGCGGGCACGTCGGTGGACCTGGCGCCGGACGATCTCGAACTGCAGGTGCAGGCGCGACTGCTCGCCTTCGACGACCCGGAAGCGCGGCGGTACTGGTCGCGCCTGGACGGCGTGGATCGCGACTGGGTGGCACAGGGCGCGGACGGCACGCGGGTCTTCGCGGGCCTGCCGGCCGGTGAACACGTGCTGCGGGTCCGCGCGCGCGACGGCCATGGGCAGGCGGCGCGCGAACGCCGCATCGGCATCCGCGTGCTGCCGCCGTGGTGGCGGACGCGCTGGGCGGTCGCGGGCTGGTGCCTGTCGGTGCTGGCAGTGGTGGGGGCCGCGGCCTTCGCCCATCGCGCGGTACTCGCGCGACGGCACCAGTTGCACATGGAGCGGCACGAGCGCTCGGTGGCGGAGGCCGCGTCGGAAGCCAAGAGCCGCTTCCTGGCGACGTTCGGGCACGAGGTGCGCACGCCGATGACGGGCGTGCTGGGGATGAGCGAACTGCTCGTCGGCGACCTTCCCGACGCGCGCCACCGTCGCTGGGCGGCGGCCATCCACGCCGCGGGCAAGCACCTGTTGCGGCTGGTGGACGATGCGCTGGATCTGGCGCAGGTCGAGGCGGGGCGACTGTCGCTGGTGGCGGCGCCGTTCGACCTGCGCGCGATCGTCGGCGAGCTGGACGCCCTGCATGCACCGCTGGCCGCGCAGCGCGGGCTGGCGTGGTCGACATCGGTTTGCGACACGTTGCCGGAGCAGGTCGTGGGCGATGGCAGGCGGCTGCGCCAGGTGCTGCACAACCTGGTCGGCAACGCCATGAAGTTCACGGATGCCGGTGCGGTCCTGCTGCGGGTCGCCGGTGGCACGGATGGCGTCGATTTCGTCGTGGAGGACACCGGTCCGGGCATGGACCAGGCGCAGCAGGCCCGCCTGTTCCGGCGCTTCGAGCAGGCCGAGGGCGCACGCACGGCCACACGCTTCGGCGGTAGCGGCCTGGGCCTGGCGATCAGCCAGGAACTGGTGCAGGCGATGGGCGGGACCATCACGCTCGACAGCGCGCCGGGGCGTGGGTCGCGCTTCAAGGTCCGCCTGCCGCTGGTCGCGGCGTGACGCACCGTCAGCGGGCGATGCCGCACCGCGCGTGCACGACCGAGACCATGTCGCGATCGTCCGCGGACAGCGTCTCGTCCCGCGCGAGGGTGCGCAGCTCGCGCACGACCGCCCCCGTCGCCGCGCGGCTCTGCGCGATCGCGTAGTTGTCCGTCGGCGCATGGGCGGTCGCCAGGCGCAGGGCCAGCACGTCGCCCGGGCGGAGCGTGTCGACCAGGTAGCACGCCTGCGCCAGTGCCGCCGCGTACTCGTCGGCGAAGCGGTTCGACGGGGTCGTTTCCAGCGAATGCGACAGTGCGTGCGCGGCCTCGTGCAGCGCGGTCGCCAGTGCCTCGCCGACGACGGCAGACTGGCTGTCGCCGCCCGCGCCGGCGGCCACGACCAGGTCCACCACCGGCGGCCCGCCGCGATGCACGCGCTCGACATCGCGCGCGTGCACGTCGTCCACCAGCGTCAGCACCACGCGCGCGCCGTCCGCGCCGGCCAGGCGCTGCAGCCAGTCGAGCCCCTTGTCGAGCTCGCGCTGCACCTTCCAGGCCGAGCCCGCCCAGTCCCCGGCGATCGCCGCGTCGTACTGGAGGACGATCGACACGTTGCCGCGCGTCGCCTCGTGCAGCACGCGTGGCTGGATGTCCGCAGGGGCCGGCGGCTTGCCGTGGTTGACGTGGCTGGTGCTGTGCAGCGCCGCGGCCGCACCGCTGCCGGCGTGGCGCACCGACCACCAGTCGGTGCGGCTTTCGAGCGACGCGCAGCCGGCGGACAGGCAGGCAAGCAGGAAGAGGACGGAACGCATCGCCGCAGGATGCCCGCCGCCCCCGAAACTCCGGTTGAACGACACCGAACGCCGGCTAGAGCGCGCGCTGCCGGCTGAGTGTATGGACGGCCTCGACCAGCACGGCGACGCGGTCCGGGTCCATGTCCGGCGACATGCCGTGGCCGAGGTTGAACACGTGGCCCTCGCGGGATCCGCCATTGCCGGCGGCGTAGGCGTCGAGCGCCGTGCGCACGGCTTCGCGGACCTGCGGCGGCGCGGCGTACAAAGTCGCGGGATCCAGGTTGCCTTGCAGCGCGACGCGTCCGCCGACCCGCCGTGCCGCCTCGTCCAGGGTCACCGTCCAGTCCACGCCGACCCCCTCGCAACCGGTGTCGGCGAGTGCCTCCAGGTGCGGCGCGTTGCCCTTGCCGAACAGGATCAGCGGGGTGCGGTCGGCACCTTCGCCACGTTCCAGTTCCAGGGCGATGCGCTGCAGGTATCGCAGCGAGAACGCCCGGTACATCGCCGGCGACAGCGTGCCGCCCCAGGTGTCGAACACCTGCAGCACCTGCGCGCCCGCCGCGCGCTGCGCCGACAGGTAGGCGACCACGGCATCGGTGACCACGCCGAGCAGGCGGTGCATCGCCGCGGGTTCGTTCAGCGCGAGCGCCTTCACCCGGCCCCAGTCCTTGCTGCCGCCGCCCTCGACCATGTAGCAGGCGAGCGTCCAGGGGCTGCCGGAGAAGCCGATCAGCGGCACGCTGCCGTCAAGTTCGCGCCTGATCGTGCGCACCGCGTCCATCACGTAGCGCAGCTCGCCTTCCATGTCCGGTACGGCCAGCTTCGCGATGTCCGCCGCCGTGCGCACCGGTCGCTCGAAGCGCGGGCCCTCGCCCTCGGCGAAGTACAGGCCCAGGCCCATCGCATCGGGGATGGTGAGGATGTCGGAGAACAGGATGGCCGCGTCGAGCGGAAAGCGGCGCAGGGGCTGCAGCGTGACCTCGCAGGCCAGCTCCGGGTTCTGGGCCAGCGCCAGGAAGCTGCCGGCCTGCGCGCGGGTGGCGCGGTATTCGGGCAGGTAGCGGCCGGCCTGGCGCATCAGCCAGACGGGCGTGTGGTCGACGGGTTCGCGGCGCAGGGCGCGCAGCAGGCGGTCGTTCTTCAGCGGTGCGGTCAAGGCGGTTCTCGAAAGCGGGTGCGGGGAACGGCGTCAGCGCGGGGCGCCGGCGCCCTGCGAATACATGACCTGGAAGCCCTTCCTGAGCTGCAGGTCGCGCGCATGCTCGAACGCCGCGGTGGCGGCGGCCTGGTCGGGGAACTGCTCCCGCCGCAGCTGGCTGCGGCCCCCGATCAGGCCGGATTCGCGCACCAGGCTCCAGCCGCCCAGGAGGTCGCGCTCGAGCATCAGCTGCACGAAGCGGGGCGCCTCGCGGCCATCAGGGCGTTGTTGCAGGAGCAGGCGCATGGGACGCGCATTGTACGGGCCGGTCCCCTGGCGGGCGCGGCGGTCCGGCCGGGGTCAGGCGGACCGAAGCGCGTCCAGCACCGCCGCGTCGTCCACGCCGGCGACCACGCGCGCCGCGCCGGCGCGCTCCCAGAGCACCAGGCGCAGTCCCGACGCGGTGGCCTTCTTGTCCAGGCGCATGCGCGCGAGCAGGGCTTCGGGTGCCAGGTCCGCCGGCAGCTCGACCGGCAGGCCGAACCGTTGCAGAAGCGCGGCGAGCCGCGCCGCATCGTCGGCAGGCGCCATGCCCAGCGCCGCGGACAGCCGCGCGGCCAGGACCATCCCGATCGCCACGGCCTCGCCATGGTTGGGGGCATCGGCCGCGTAGCCGGATTCGGCCTCGATCGCATGGGCGAAGGTGTGGCCGAAGTTGAGCAGTGCGCGCTCGCCGTGCTCGCGGGGATCGCGGGCGACGATCGCCGCCTTGTGCTCGCAGGCACGTGCGATCGCGGCGGCGAGCAGGGCGTCGTCGCGCGAGAGCAGGGCCTCCGCGTTCGCCTCCAGCCAGTCGAGGAACGGTGCATCGGCGATCGCGCCGTACTTCACGGTCTCGGCGAACCCCGCGCGCAGCTCTCGGTCGGGAAGCGTGTGCAGCGTTGCGGTGTCGGCCAGCACGGCCACCGGTGCATGGAAGGCGCCGACGAGGTTCTTGCCGGCGGGCAGGTCGACGGCGGTCTTGCCGCCGACCGAGGAATCGACCATCGCCAGCAGCGTCGTCGGCAGCTGCACGACGTCGACGCCGCGCATCCAGCATGCCGCGGCGAACCCGGCGAGGTCGCCGACCACGCCGCCGCCGAGCGCATAGACGGTCGCATCGCGCGTGGCACCCAGCGTGGCGAGCGCATCGATGCAGGCCGCGAAGTTCGCGAGCGTCTTGTGGCGTTCGCCAGCCGGGAGCACGAAGCGTGCGAGGTGCACGTCCGGGCGGGCCGCGCGCAGTGCCGACTCCACGCGGTCCGCGTGCAGCGCTGCGACGTTGTCGTCGGTGACCAGGAGTGCGTGGCGGCCCCGTGCATGGGCGACGAGGGCGTGGCCGTCCGCCAGCAGGTCTCTTCCGATGGCGATGGCGTAGGGGACGGGACCGTCGACATCGACCCGAAGGCGCGGA
>CAMPJU010000103.1 GCA_946886995.1 uncultured Lysobacteraceae bacterium | reverse complement strand
CCGTCCACGGCGCCTGGCCCGTGCGTTCGCGGGCCACCAGCCGCCGGTCCTCCGCGCGCAATGCGCCGGCCACCGCGCGACGCAGGCCCGGGCCGCTCGTGTCGCCGAGCAGTGCGAAGACGGGTCCGTAGGTGATTCCGCGCGACGCACAATCGGCGCGCGCCGGAAACCATGCGTTGCGCGGCAACGCGCGGGCCATGTGCGTCGCCCACTCGGCCCGGTTTGCCGAGGCGAGCCTTGCCAGGGCCGCGCTCGCCGCGCCGGCCTCGAGCACGATGTCGAAGCGGGGGCGGCAGCGGCCGATCCCTTCCGTCGCGGCCAGCAAACGTGCATGCAGTGCCGCTGCCCCGTCCGCCGTGACCAGCCCCCAGAGCACGGCGTCGTCGACGATCCGCGCCAGTCCGCCGGCGTCCGCGCGCAGCCGTCCTTCCTCCCACCACAGGTGCAGCGCGCAGGACGGGCCGGTGCCGTCGTCGACCGCTTCGAGCGTGGCGCCGTAGGCCGTCGACCAGCCATTGGCTCGCGCGGTGTACCGCGTCGCGCCGGCGTACTCGTGCCGCGTGGTGTCGCCACCCGCATCCACGCGGCGCCGTTCGAGGAAGCGGTCCTGCCTGCGCTGGCGGCTTTCGAGTTCGAACCAGCTGCCCAGCGCGGCGCCGATGCTCCAGCCCTGCAGCCGTTCGATGGAGCGGTCGTGGAGCAGCGACCATGCGGCCCGACCGGGCCCGTCGTCCGCCAGGACCGTGGCCGTGTCGAGCGCGAGCAATGCGGGATGCAGGCGACGCAAGGCCGCCTCGGACAGCTCCGCTTCGAGCAGCAGCGTGTCCTGGGCGAGGCGCCTGTATTCGGCTTCCACCACGACCGAGGCCCGCGCGCGGACGACCGCTTCGATGCGACCGGCCAGGCGCGCGTCCAGTGTTTCCAGGCGTTCGCGCAGCGCTTCCAGGGACGCGTTGTCGGCGAGCCCGAGTCGTTCCACCAGCGCGTCGACGTACGGGCGGTGGCGCGCAGGCAACGCGCGCAGCGATGTGGCCTCACGGATCGCGCGCAGTGCATCGGCCGGGACGGCCAGCACCGCCGCCAGCGCGCCGGTCGCCACGTGCGCGACGGCCGCGGGATCGGCAAACCCCGCATCGACGGACAGCGAGGCGGCCAGCGACCGCTCGTCGCGGTGGTGCCGTCGCAACGCCACGCGGAACGCGGCGTCGCCATCGGAGTGCAGCCGCGCGAACGACACCGAGAACCCGTCGGCGATCGACACGGCCAGCTCGGCGCCACCTTCGGCCGGCACTTCGACCAGCCAGGCCTGTGCGTCGCGTCCGGCGAGTTCGGCCGCGGCGGGCACCGTGGCCGACAGCAGCGCCGCCCACGACAGGGACACGCTGGCCGTCAGCGTCCCCTCCGCCTGCATGACGCAGGCATCGCCGACGCCGAGCGCGCAGACGTCTCCGACCGAGCGCGCGTCCGCGAAACGCGCCAGGTCGTCGGCGATCGCCGCTGCGCAGTCTTCGTCCGGTGCATGCCGGCGATAGGCGAGCAGCGTGGCCTCGCCGTTCGCGCTCGCGCCTGCGTCGAACGATCGCCCGCTGCGACGCACCCGGGCGTCCGCCGACACGGCCAGGGCGATACGCAACCACGCATCGCCGTCGGTCTTGAGCAGCAGCGGCCGGTGATCACCCGCCGCCAGCGCACCCGCCCGCCGCCGCCTTGTGCCGAGCACGCCACCGCTGTCCCGGTCGCCGGTCTCGTTGAACACGTGCAGTGCGACGGACGCTTCCGCATGGGCGTCCGCGCGCAGTGCGCCGTCGCGCACCGCGACGCCACGCTCGACACCGGCCTCGGCCAGGACCACCGGCACCGCCGGGTCCCCGATCCTGCGCGTCCCCACGCGCGCCAACAGCCGGACGAGGTCCGGCAACACGATCCTGTGCATGCACCCTTCCCTGGAAGAACTTCCCCGACCCGCGACACGCCGGCCGCCGCGCAGGATAGCTCAGCCCGTGCGGGGGGCCGGCTGCGCGTGCTTGTGGCGCGCCACTTCGACGGACGCCGAGTCCGCGCGCGCACCGACCACCATCTCCGTCAGCCAGTTCACCAGCACCGCGGTGTAGGCCTTCTGCGCCGACTTCTCCGACAGGCCGTGGTCGGCACCGGCCAGCGCCCGCGAGGTGAGCGACCGCGCGTTCGACAGCGCCGCCACGTAGTTCTCGATCACCGCGTGCGGCACGATCTCGTCGTGCTCGGCCTCCACCACCAGGGCATCGCCGCGGTAGGCCGTGCAGGCGCGCAACGCGCGGTTGTCCTCCGGCGGGATGCGCTCCCGACGGTACGCATGCAGGTCGGTTTCCACGTGCAGCTGGCGTTTCGGCAGGTCCCAGCCTTCGTCGCGGTAGAGCGCCGGTGACCGCAGCGCCAGCCAGCGCACCGGCCGCAGCTCCGTCAGCAGCGCGGCCAGGTAACCGCCGTAGCTGATCCCGACCACGGCCATCGCATCCGGGTCGACGTGCGGCTGGCGCGCCAGCAGGTCGAAGGCGGCCAGCAGGTCGCGCAGGTTCTGCGGGCGGCTGATGGTCTCCCACTGCGAGGCGGTGGCCTCGTGCCCGCGCAGGTCGAAGGTGAGGCAGGCGCATCCCAGGCCCGCCGCCTGCCGCGCACGCACCAGGTCGTGCTCCTGGCAGCCGCCCCAACCGTGCACGAACAGCACGCCCGGCAGGCGATTGGCGGGCGCCAGCAGGCTGCCTTCGAGATGTTCGCCGTCGACGGGGATGCGGACGGTCTCAAGCCGCGTATCCATGGACCTCCCGGTCGGCGGACTCGAGGACCGCGTACTTGGTCAGCGGGCCCAGGCGCGGATCCGTGTCGCGGTAGTGGACGACGGCACCCGGCGGCGGATCGGCCTCGCCATACGCCTCGTGGCAGGCGGCGCGCACGCGGGTCAGCGCAGGGTCCGCCGCGAAAGCCTCCATCGCCACCAGTTCGGCGGGGCTGGCACCGCCGATGCGCCAGGACTGCTCCAGCACGCCGCTGCGACGCGTGCCGCGGACGTCCAGTCCCGCCACCACGTCGTAGTTGCGGCGCGACGCGAAGAACCCGGGGAACGCGCGCTGCATCTCGATGTCGTAGCGGCGCGCCTGCCGGACCGCACGCAACAGGCCGGCCTGCGCGGGATCGTCGCCACGGGTCGCGGCCAGGCCAGCCAGCAGTTCGTCGAGCCCCCCGCGCACCACGTCGAGCGTCGAGCCGGCGTAGGCCTCGTGCCCGCCGGGGCGCGACACCGTGCGTTGCGTGCCGTGATAGGCGATCGAGTGCCCGTCGCATTCGACGACACCGATGCTGTAGGTCACGGTGTCGCCGAGATCCTGTTCAAGGCTGGCGCCATGGCGTTCGAGCTCGCCGTCGGGTAGTGCATCCAGCGCGTCGTTGAGGTCAGCGCGCGTCGCGAGTCGTCGTTGTCCGTTGCCGCCGATGCCGCGCGCCAGCTTGAACCGCACCTGCCCGAGCGCGGACAGCCGATCGAAGGCCTCCAGTGCATCGGAGGCGCGGAACACGGAAAAGCCGGGCAGCACCGCCTGCGCAAGCCGACCGGCCAGTGCGTGCTCCCATCCGTCGGGGACCGCCGCGTCCGGCCGCACGGCGGGATGGCTCACCAGCTTGGTGGCGACGAAGCGGTGCGGCACCACGCCGCCGAACAGGTCGCCGGGCGCATGCACGTCGAGGCCGGCGACCTGCGACCGGAGCAGCGTGGTTTCGGGCACGAGGTAGGCGTCGCGCGGCGGCGCCGCGTCGGCATCGAACATCCCTGCATACGCGACTCCGCGCAGGCGGGCGATGCGCCGCGCCAGGGCATCGAGCGTCGCCGCCTCGTGTCCGTGCGGCGGGTGGCTGGTGGCAGGGCGCGAGAGCCAGGCCGCGACGGGGCGGGAAGCGTCGGTGTTGCGCATGCAGGCCTCACTGCTTCATGGGGATGACGGAAATGGTGCCGCCGCGCTCGAGCACGGCGTACTTGACCTGGTCCATGCGCTCCAGGCCCTGCGAACACCGCGCCGCCTCCAGCACGTCGGCCTCGTTGACTTCCTGTTGCTTCATCCGGTCGCGCAGGGGCTTGCCGTTCTCGACGAGCACCGTCGGCAGGTCGTCCAGCCAGCGATCGGCGCGTTCCGAGTTCTGCTTCAGCAGGGCGAAGCCCTTTTCCATCAGCACCAGCGTGGTGATCAGGATGACCGCGGTGGTGATGGAGAAGTCGTCACCCATCAGCGCCTGCGAGGCCGACTCGCCGATGATCAGCAGCAGCACGAGGTCGAAGGGCGTCATCTGCGAGAGCGACCGCTTCCCGCTGATGCGGAACACGAGCAACAGGAACAGGTAGATGACGGCGGCGCGGAGGACGGATTCCATGGCAGGACTCCTCGGACCTCAGGGGTGGACGAAGGTGCGGATCGGGACGGCGTCCTGTCCGGCGCGCACCTGGCCGTGCACGGGTCCGATCGTTTCGAACTGTCCTTCGAAGCGGATGCGGTGCGCTTCCCCGGGCACTGCGATGAACCGATAGGTGGTGGCGTCTCCGGTCGCGGAGACCTGATCCGGGCGGGGCGAGATGATCTCGACGTGGAAGGCATCGGCGAGCTCGCCGTGCAGCGTCACCTCGACCGTCGATGCGGCGGCCTGGCCGATGTGCACGTCGATCGACGTCGGCGCCACGTTGCGTGCGAAGCGCGGGAACTCCACGGCGAGGGCGCCCTGCCTGGCATTGCCGCCGGCGACCGGCCCGCCCATTCCGAAGGCGCCGGCCAGCGCAGCCGCCATCAGGACCAGGAGCAGCACCACGCCCACCCGTTGCGCGGCCTTGATGCGCGCCTGGGTGGCGGGAAATTCCTGGACCTCGATCGAACGCGCCATGGAGTCGCTCCGGGTCTCCGACGCCTCAGGAATATCCGGCCCACCGGGTGGACGACGCGTCACGGCCGGCGGCGGCGCCTCACGATCCGATCATCGTTTCCGGTGCATGGTCCGGCCACCTGAATGCATTCCCCGGAGCGAAGACATGAAGACGAGGCGAATCCTGATTGCGTCGACCATCGCCGCCGTGCTGCTCGCCGGCACCGCCTGCGGCAACGACGGCGCAGACGAGGTACCCGCGGCCGATGCCGCCGGCGACACCGCCGCCAGCGACATGACCGCAATCGAAGGCGCCGAGCCGACCGGTTCGCGCGGCGAGACGCTGGCGCTGGTCATGGCCGTGAACCGGCACGAAGTCGCCATGGCGGAACAGGCGCGCGACAAGGGCGTGGAAGGCGACGTGCTGGCCTATGCCGACATGCTGGACGCCGACCACAGCGCCGGCATCGAGGCAGACATCGCGCTGGCCCAGACGATCAGCCTGTCGCCGCTGGACACCGAGGCCGTGCAGGCCCTGGAGGAAAAGGGCGAGGCCGAGATGGCCCGGCTGGCGGAGCTCGACGGCGAGGCCTATGCCGACGCGTACGTCGATGCGATGGTCCAGGGACACACCGACGCGCTGGCGCTGATCGACGAACGCATCGGCATCACGGCGAACGACGACGTGCCGGCCGGCGCCACCGCGATGGGCGGCGGCAACATCGACCAGACCTTC
>CAMPJU010000102.1 GCA_946886995.1 uncultured Lysobacteraceae bacterium | reverse complement strand
CCCCGACAACTACACCGTCTAATTCGTCGGCAGCGTCAGTGTGTATAAGAGACAGGTAGAGGCTGGCCTCCCGATCGTCGACGACGAACGCGGACGGATCGGCAGTGTCGGCGCGGTCGTCGGCCTGGCGGAACGCGAACACGCTCGGCAGGCGCTGGGCGAGCGGCAGAAACGGTGCGTGGTCCCGCTGCGGGGTCGCGGCATCCTGGAGCAGGACCTGGACCGTCGCCCCGCGCCGCCTGGTGGCGAAACGCCGGAGCGCGTCCAGCGCGTCGGGTGCATCGAACACGCCGGGGTCGAGGTCACGGCTGCGGATGCGCAGTTCGCGTCGCGCCGAGTGTGCCAGGGCGACCACGACGGCCACCGCCGCAGCGGGGTCGGTGACCGCCATCGTCCCGTCCAGCGTCCGCCAGAGCGTGAGGTGCTCGATCCCGGCCTCCTCGAAGCGGGCGCCGCGGGGCAGGAATCCGTGACGCTGGTAGAAGCGGATCGCACCGGCCTGCGCGTGCAGCTGCAGGCGCGTCCAGGCGCGCTCGCGCGCGGCGTCCATCAGCGCCCGCAGCAGGGCGTCACCGACGCCCCGTGCGCGCCAATCCGCAAGGACCGCCATCCGGCCGATGCGCGCGGTCGGCGGGTCGTCGGCCGCCCCGTGCCCGTCGCCGGCAGTGGGGGCATCGGGAGGCACCAGGCGCCCGGTGCCGATCGGCGCGCCGGAGGCATCGCGCGCCACCACGTGCACGCAGTGCGGGTCCGCGGCGTCCAGCTCGAGTGCCGGGGGCACGCCCTGCTCGGCGATGAACACCGCCTCGCGCACCGCGCGCAATGCGTCGAAGTCGGCACGATAGTCCGCGACGCCGACGGTGAAGTCGGCCGGGCTCATGCGTCCTCGTCCTCCGGCCGGTGCAGCAGGTAGTGGCCGGCCTCGAGGAGGGCGAAGGCGACGTCGCGGCCGGCGTCGCCCAGCGCGGCGTAATCGCGCTCGCCGAGGTCGCGCGCCGCGGCGATGCGTTGCGCGTCGCGCGCCGGTAGCGCCCAGGATTCCCCGTTGGCGAACAGCGTCGCGCGACGGCCGCTGCGTCGCCATGCGACCCGCGAGAAGGGATGGCGCACGAACGAAGCACCCTGTGCCAGGTCCCACTCGACTTCGATGCGCGAGGGGAGGTCCGGTGGCGGCGCGACGGCACCACCGCTGCGGTAGGCGCTGATGAATCGGCCGAACCAGTCGCCAAGCCGCTCCGGATCGTTCATCCGCAGCACGTTCAGTGCCTCGACGACGCGCGCCATTGCATCGGCGTCGATCTCGTTCGGATCTTCCGGCACCGCGAGGTCGGGATCGCGATAGCGCAGCGCGTCGTCCGCCTCGGCCGCGAGCGTGTCGACGAAGTCGCCGAGCAACTCCGCGGCGGACGGCGCGCGCATGCCCACCGAGAACGTGAGGCAGGCATCCTCGGCCACGCCATGGTGCGGCACGCCCGGCGGCAGGTAGAGCATGTCCCCGGGACCCAGCACCCAGTCGTGGTCCGGCGTGAACTCGCGCAACAGGCGCAGTTCCACGTCGTTGCGGAAGTCCAGCGGCGCCCCGGGCCGCGTGTCGACCTGCCAGCGCCGGTGACCGTGCGCCTGCAGCAGGAACACGTCGTACTGGTCCACGTGTGCACCGACCGATCCGCCCGGCGCGGCGAACGAGACCATCACGTCGTCGATGCGCCAGCGCGGCAGGAAGGCGAATGCGTCGAGGATTGCCGCGACGTCGGCATCCCACTTGTCCACGTCCTGCACCAGCAGCGTCCAGTCGTGCCGGGGCAGGGTGGGGAACAGGTCTTCCGGGAACGGGCCGTGGCGGACCATCCACTGCCCGGTGGCCGGGTCGTGCGCCACCAGCCGGGACAACGTGCCGTCCTCGCAGGCCAGGCCCGCGAGGTCCTCTGGCGAGATCGGCGATTCGAAACCCGGGAATGCATTGCGCACCAGCAGCGGATGCTTCTGCCAGTAGTCGCGCAGGAACTCGGCGGCCGGCATGCCGAGCGGCGCCGCCCCGGCGCCATCGACCTCGATCGGCGGCGTGGCCCTGCGCGCGCGGTGCTTGCGCGCCGCCACGTCAGGCCTCGCTGGCGAGCCGTGCGGCCAGCCCGGTGTAGGTCGCGGGTGTCATCGCCAGCAAGCGCTCGCGTTCCGCGGCGGGCAGCTCCAGGCCCTGGATGAACGCGCGCATCGACGCCGCGGTGATGCCCTGGCCGCGGGTCAGCGCCTTGAGCTGCTCGTACGGGTTGGGCAGGCCATGCCGGCGCATCACGGTCTGCACGGCTTCGGCCAGCACTTCCCAGGCCGCGTCCAGGTCGGCGTCGAGCCGCTCCGGGGCCACGGTCAGCTTGCCCAGGCCCTTGGCCAGCGAATCGAGCCCGACCAGCGTGTGCCCGAAGGCCGTGCCGAGCGCGCGCAGCACGGTGGAATCGGTGAGGTCGCGCTGCCACCGGCTGATCGGCAGCTTCTCCGAGAAGTGGCCGAACAGCGCGTTGGCGATGCCGAAGTTGCCCTCGGCGTTCTCGAAGTCGATCGGGTTGACCTTGTGCGGCATCGTCGAGCTGCCGACTTCGCCCGCCTTCACGGCCTGCTTGAAGTACCCCAGCGAGATATAGCCCCAGATGTCACGGCACAGGTCGATGCAGACGGTGTCGATCCGGCGCTGGGCGTCGCACAGCTCGGCGATGCCGTCGTGCGGCTCGATCTGGGTAGTGTACGGCTGCCAGACCAGGCCCAGGCCCTCGACGAACTTGCGCGCGAACGCCGGCCAGTCGACATCGGGGTAGGCGGCCACGTGGGCGTTGTAGTTGCCCACCGCGCCGTTGACCTTGCCGGTGAGCTCGACGGCGGCGAGCTGCGCACGCTGGCGTTCCAGGCGCGCGACCACGTTGGCCATTTCCTTGCCGAGGGTCGTGGGCGACGCCGTCTGGCCATGGGTGCGCGACAGCATCGGCTGCGCGGCCTGCGCATGGGCGAGCGCGCGCAGGCTGGCGACGATGCCGTCGAGCGCCGGAAGCAACACGGCTTCGCGCGCCTCCGCCAGCATCAGCCCGTACGCGAGGTTGTTGATGTCCTCGCTGGTGCACGCGAAGTGGACGAACTCCAGCGCCGGCGCGAGCGCGGCATCGTCCTGCAACCGTTCCTTGATGAAGTACTCGACCGCCTTGACGTCGTGGTTGGTGGTGCGCTCGATCGCCTTGACGCGGGCGGCGTCGTCCGGCGAGAACCCGTCGGCCAGCGTCCGCAGGCGCGCCCGGGCATCGGCCGGGAACGGCGCGAGCTCGGGGATGCCGGGCTCCGCGGCGAGCGCGAGCAGCCATTCGACCTCGACCCGCACCCGCGCGCGGACCAGGCCGTATTCCGAGAAGATCGGCCGCAGCGCGTCGACCTTGGCGGCGTAGCGGCCGTCGAGCGGGGACAGGGCGAGGAGCTGGGCGTCGGACATGGCGGTCGCGGCTGGCGGGGACCGCGACGATTCTAGACTGCCCGCGTATCCTCGACCCCGGACCCCGGCGTTGCGAGGGACGGCATGGCGAAGTCAGGCGGACGCAGGCTCGACAAGCGCGGATTCCGCGTCGAGCACGACAGCATGGGCGACCTGCAGGTCCCGGCGGCTGCCCTGTGGGGCGCGCAGACCCAGCGGGCGCTGCAGAACTTCACGATCTCCGGCCAGCCGATGCCGCGGGGCTTCATTCGCGCCCTGGGCCTGGTCAAGGCCGCCGCCGCGCAGGTGAACGCAGACCTGGGGCTGTTGCCGAAGGTGCGGGCGGCGGCGATCCGCAAGGCGGCACTCGCCGTCGCCGCCGGCGAACACGATGCGCATTTCCCGCTGGACGTGTTCCAGACCGGTTCGGGAACCTCCAGCAACATGAATGCCAACGAGGTGATCGCCACGCTGGCGACGCGTGCCGGCAAGGGTCGCGCCATCCATCCCAACGACGACGTCAACCTCGGCCAGAGTTCGAACGACGTGGTGCCGACCGCCATCCGGATCTCGGCGCAGCTGGCGGTGGTCGAGGACCTGCTGCCGGCGCTCGTGCACCTGCGCCGCACCATCGACCGCAAGGCGCGTTCCCTTGGAAAGGTGGTCAAGACCGGCCGGACGCACCTGATGGACGCGATGCCGCTGACGTTCGCGCAGGAACTCGGCGCCTGGTCGGCACAGCTCCGGTCGGCGGAAGCGCGCATCCGGGACACGCTGGCCCGCGTCCGCCGGCTGCCGATCGGCGGCACCGCGATCGGCACGGGCATCAACGCCCACCCGCGCTTCGGCAACGCCGTCTCGCGCGAACTGTCGCGGCTGGCGGGCGTCCGGTTCGAGCCGGCCGGCAACAAGTTCGAGGGCCTCGCATCCCAGGACGACGCGGTGGAACTGTCGGGGCAGTTCAACGCACTCGCCGTCGCGCTGATGAAGATCGCAAACGACCTGCGGTGGATGAACTCCGGGCCGCTGGCAGGACTGGGCGAAGTGGAACTGCCCGCGCTGCAGCCCGGCAGCTCGATCATGCCCGGCAAGGTCAATCCGGTCATTCCGGAAGCGACCTGCATGGTCTGTGCCCAAGTGATGGGCCACCACGCCGCGATCACCGTCGCCGGTGCCTCCGGCAATTTCCAGCTCAACGTGATGCTGCCGCTGGTGGCGCACGACCTGCTGCAACAGGCCGGGCTGATGGCCAAGGTGATGCGCCTCCTCGCGGATTCCACCATTGCCGGCCTGCAGGTGCGCCGGGACGACGTGGCCCGCGCGCTGGACCGCAATCCGATCCTGGTGACGGCGCTGAACCCGGTGATCGGCTACGAGAAGGCCGCCGCGATCGCGAAACAGGCCTATCGCGAAGGCAGGCCCGTGCTCGACGTGGCGCGCGAGGCGACCGGGCTTCCGGAGCGGGAGTTGCGGCGGCTGCTGGATCCGGCCGCGCTCACGCGCGGCGGGATCGCAGGCAGGCCGCGGAAGGCATAGGCCGTCAGTTCGTGTCGAAGTCCATCGACACGTGGTTGTCCTCGGAGTCGTCGTAGCACTGGTCGACGTCTTCCTGGGTCATCGTCGCGTACGGCGCGAGCTCGGGGATCGACGCGGCGAGCGCCTGCTGGGTTTCCAGCAACGGGGCGAGGTTGTCACAGAGGACGATGACCTGTTCCTGGATCTTCGCCGCCTCGGCCTCGATCTTCGCTTCCATGTCGTCGGTGTTGTCCGAGAAGACACCCCGGAACGCCTCGCCCATGGCGGTCGTGGCCAGTTCCGCACCCTGCATGCCGATCCGGGTCCCGGCCAGCGCGACTTCGGTGATGCGCTCGCGGTAGTCCAGGAGCAGCTCGCGCTCCCGTGCGTCGACCGTGATCGGCTTGCCATCGATCAACAGATCGCCCTCGGGCGTGATCTCGGCATCGGAATCATTGCTCCGGTCGTCGCCGGTGTGGTGGTTGCCGCCGAAATCGATGTTGCCGGTGGCAAGCTCCTCGCGGACCTCGCGCTCGACCTCGGTCAGTTCGACGCCGAGCACCGCGACCGCGCGCTCTGCATCGCGCGCGGCTTCGTCGCCGGGCGTGTTGCCGCAGGCAGCCAGCGGAAGGGAGCCGGCGAGCAGGACCAGCGTGGACAGGTGGTGACGCTTCATGGGTGTCTCCTCAGTGTTCGTCGGGC
>CAMPJU010000101.1 GCA_946886995.1 uncultured Lysobacteraceae bacterium | reverse complement strand
CCCAACTCACTCCCTCATTTCCGGACAACGGCATCCCCCGTGCTCGACACCGATCTCCGCAACCAGTTGCAGGCCTACCTCGAAAAGCTGCGCCAGCCGATCGAGCTGGTCGCCTCGCTCGACGACGGCGACGCGTCGCGCGAGCTCGAGGCGCTGCTCGTGGACATCGCGACGATGTCCGACAAGATCAGCTACCGCCGCGACGACGATGCGTCCGAACGCAAGCCGTCCTTCGGCATCGTGCGCAGCGGCACCGACATCGACGTTCGCTTCGCCGGCATCCCGCTGGGGCACGAATTCACCTCGCTGGTCCTGGCCCTCCTCTGGGTCGGCGGCCATCCGCCGAAGATCGACGATGCATTGGCCGACCAGATCCGCGACCTCGAGGGCGGCGGCCCGGACGGGAAGTTCCATTTCGAGACCTACATGTCGCTCTCGTGCCAGAGCTGCCCGGATACGGTGCAGTCGCTGAACCTGCTGAGCGTCATCAATCCGAACATCACCCACGTGGCGATCGACGGCGCGCTGTACCAGGACGAGGTCGAGGCGCGCGAGGTGATGTCGGTCCCGACCGTCTACCTCAACGGCAAGCCGTTCGACGCCGGCCGGATGACGGTCGAGCAGGTCGTGGCCAAGCTCGACACCGGCGCGGCGGCACGCGCGGCCGGCGAGATCGCGAAGAAGGACGCGTTCGACATGCTGGTCGTCGGCGGCGGTCCCGCGGGCGCCGCGGCGGCGATCTACGCCGCGCGCAAGGGCATCCGCACCGGCATCGCCGCCGAGCGTTTCGGCGGCCAGGTGCTCGATACGCTCGCGATCGAGAACTTCGTGTCGGTGTCCTACACCGAGGGCCCGAAGCTGGCGACCGCGCTCGAGCAGCACGTGCACGACTACGAAGTCGACGTGATGAACCTGCAACGCGCCACGGGCCTCGTGCCCGCCCGCGAGCCGGGTGGCCTGGTCGAGGTGAAGCTCGAGAACGGCGCATCGTTGATGTCGCGCTCCGTCGTGCTGTCCACGGGTGCGCGCTGGCGCCAGCTCGGCGTGCCGGGCGAGGACCAGTACCGCAACAAGGGCGTCGCCTACTGCCCCCACTGCGATGGCCCGCTGTTCAAGGGCAAGCGCGTGGCCGTGGTCGGCGGCGGCAATTCCGGCGTGGAGGCGGCCATCGACCTGGCGGGCATCGTCGAGCACGTGACCCTGGTCGAGTTCGACCACCAGCTGCGCGCCGACGAGGTCCTGCAGCGCAAGCTGCGCAGCCTGCCGAACGTCGACGTCGTCGTGTCCGCGCAGACGACCGAGGTCACGGGCGACGGACAGCGCGTGGACGGGCTCGTCTACAAGGACCGCCAGTCCGGCGAGACCCGACGCATCGCGCTGGCCGGCGTCTTCGTCCAGATCGGGCTGCTGCCCAACACCGAATGGCTACGCGGCGTCGTGGAGCTGAGCCCGCGCGGCGAGATCGTGATCGACGAACGCGGCGCGACGTCGCTGCCCGGCGTGTTCGCCGCCGGCGATGCGACCACGGTCCCGTACAAGCAGATCGTGATCGCGATGGGCGCAGGCTGCACCGCGTCGCTCAGCGCGTTCGACCACCTGATCCGGACCTCGGCGCCGGACGAAGCCCAGGCGGCAGCGGCCTGACGGCCGCCCCATGAACCTGCGCGACCTGAAGTACCTGGTGGCCCTGGCCGACCACCGGCACTTCGGGCGTGCCGCGGAGGCCTGCTTCGTCAGCCAGCCGACGCTGTCCACCCAGGTCCGCAAGCTGGAGGAGGAGCTCGGCGTGGCGCTGGTGGAGCGCGCCCCGCGACGGGTGATGCTGACGCCGGTCGGCATCGAGATCGCCGAACGCGCGCGCAAGGTGATCGCGGACGTCGAGCAGATGGCGGAGATCGCGCGGCGCAGCATGGATCCGGAAGCGGGCACGGTCAGGCTCGGCCTGTTCCCGACCCTCGCGCCCTACCTGTTGCCGCACGTGCTGCCCGCGATCCGGCGCAAGTTCCCCCGGCTGGAACTGCTGCTGGTCGAGGAAAAGACCGACCAGGTGCTTGCGCGCCTGCGCGACGGCCGGCTCGACGCCGGTGTCCTCGCGTTGCCGCTGCACGACGAGCAGCTGCACGTCGAACCGCTGTTCGACGAACCGTTCGTGCTCGCCGTGCCGCGCTCGCATGCGCTCGCCTCGCGCGCGTCGGTGCCCGTTTCCGAACTCGACGATCGCCACCTGCTGCTGCTGGAGGAGGGCCACTGCCTGCGCGACCAGGCCCTCGAGGTCTGCCGCCTGGCGGGCGCGGACGAGCGCGATGGCTTCCGGGCGACATCGCTGGAAACGCTGCGGCAGATGGTCGCCGCCGACGTCGGCATCACCCTGCTGCCGGTGCTCGCGGTGCAGCCACCGGTGCCGCCGTCGCCGGACATCGCGCTGGTTCCCTTCCGCCGCCCCGCGCCGCATCGCAGGATCGCCATGGTGTGGCGCCGCAGTTCGGCCATGGACGGCTTCCTGCGCAAGCTGGCAACCGAGTTCCGCCGGCTCCCGCCGGACCTGCTGAAGCCCTGAGCGCGCGGTCCCGCTAGGCGCCCGTCCCCACCGGGCAGGCGACACCCGTGCCGCCGAGCCCGCAGTAGCCGCCCGGATGCTTCGACAGGTACTGCTGGTGCTCCGGCTCCGCGTAGTGGAACGGCGGCGCAGGAAACACGATCTCGGTGGTGATCCGGCCGAAGCCACGGTCCGCGAGCCGTGCCTGGTACGCATCGCGGCTGGCCAGCGCGGCCGCGTGCTGCGCCGGCGTCGTGCAATGGATCACCGAACGGTACTGGGTGCCGACGTCATTGCCCTGGCGCATGCCCTGGGTCGGGTCGTGGCCCTCCCAGAACAGCTGCAACAGTCGCTCGTAAGCGACCGCGCCTTCGTCGTACACGACCAGGACGACCTCGGCATGTCCGGTGCGCCCGGAACAGACCTCGCGGTAGCCCGGGTCGGGCGTGTCGCCGCCCGCATAGCCGACGGCGGTAACGTCGACGCCGGTTTCGCGCCAGAACATCCGCTCGGCGCCCCAGAAGCACCCCATGCCGAACACCGCGCGGGACAGTCCGGGCGCGCCGTCCAGCGGACGGCCGTTCACGTGGTGCGTGACTGCGGGCTGGCTGGCCATCGACGGGCTCCGGTGGGCGGGCCAGCTTAGTCCTCTTCCCGTGACAGCTCGACCGGGTTCCGCCCCGCCCGCTTGGCCGCGTACAACGCGCGGTCGGCGCGCGCCACGGCCTCGTCGGCATTGCGCTCGTGCGGCCTGCGCGCGGCGACGCCGACGCTCACCGTCATGGCGACCGCGTGGCCGTGGCAGGACAGCGGCTGGCGCTCGATCGCCGCGCGGATCCGCTCCGCCACCGGCAGCGCGCCCGCCAGGTCGCGACCCGGCAGCAACACCAGGAATTCCTCGCCCCCGTAGCGCCCGAGGATGTCGCCGGGCCGCAGGCCATGGCGCATCGTGTCCGACAACGCGCGCAGGCACTCGTCGCCCGACGCATGCCCGTAGGTGTCGTTGATCTGCTTGAAATGGTCCATGTCCACGAACAGCACGGCGACCGGCGACTGCGCGTCCCACGCCTGGGCAAAGCTGGTCGCCAGGCGCTGGTCGATCGAGCGCCGGTTGAGCGTGCCGGTCAGCGAATCCAGCTCCGCCGAACGGCGCAGGTTCAACGCCGCGCAGGCCTCGTCGACCTGGCGCACGGCCAGCCGGCCGAACTCCGATGCCAGCGCCAACTCGTCATGGCTGAAGCCCTGGGGATCACCGCGCTCGAGCAGCAGCACCCCCCAGCCCGGGGTGGCGATCGGCAGTGGCACCACCGCGTGCAACCGTCCAGATGGCGTACCGACCGGCCCCGGCGCGTCCGCCGGGCCGGACTCGTCCGCCAATGCGGACACCGGCGTCTCGGTGGTGGCCAGTGGCAGTTGCAGTGGCGCCTGCGTGCGCGCCAGTCCCTTCATCATCCCGAGCCGGTCGGCAATCAATGCGGTCACGTGCGGCCGGCGCGCCTCGGGCTCGGCCAACAGCAGTTCCCCACCATGCCAGCCGTGCACCACCAGCCCGGCCGATCGCAGGTCCAACAGCGGCACCAGCTGCAGCAGCACGGCCGACAGCGCCGCGCGTTCAAGCTCGCCCGGCGCCCCGTCCCGCAAGCCCTGCTGCAGGATGTGCGCAAACGAGGCCCTCGCCGCCTCCCGACGCAGGCGCCGCTCCGAATCGTCGCGCGCCAGCCGGTCCCGTTCGCGTGCCATGCGGTATTCGGTGATCCGCCCGGTCAGGCCGACGGACAGCACGACCGCGCAGCCCACCAGCGCCAGCTGGTACGCATGCCGGATCCAGAATCCGTCCTCGCCCACGCCGCGCATCGCGAGTTCGTACAGCGTCCCGCTGACCACCAGCGACACCTGCATCGCCAGCAGGGCAATCGGCACGCCCGGCCAGGAGCCGCGCCGCAACGCGACCACCGAGCAGGCCATGCACCCCAGCGCCGAAAGCTCCCATCCCGCCGTGGCCGCCGATTGCAGCCAGGCGCGACCGCCGTCCAGGTTCAACAGGCATAGCGCGACCAGCGCGAGCAGGCCCCAGGTGAGGACCGACAGCGCACGGTGCAACCGCGGCGTGCGCTCGGCGACCAGGGCGTAGCGCTGCATCACCAGCAATGCCGAAGCCCCCGCGAGGAGGATCAGCGCGAAGATGCCGGCCATGCGCCAGGCCCCGAACCAGCGCAACCAGGAGATCGTGTAGAGGTGGCCGTTGAGCGCCAGCAGTACCGCCAGCGACGCCACCAGGAAGCCGGCCAGCGCGAGGAACACGCGATCGCGCGCGGCGGCGAACAACGACAGCGCGATCGCCAGCAGCACCGCCAGGCAGGCGTAGAGCGCGCCGGCCAGCGCGATCGCGCGCTGCTCGAGCCGCACTCCCTGCTCGCGCGGCATGACGCGCGGCCACAACGTGCGGGGCGCATCCGCCGCCACCACCAATTCGAGTTCGCGCGGACCGGACCAGCCCGCCGGCAACGCGAAGGTGAACGAACCCGGCAACAGCCCGGCATCCCGGCGCGGCGCGAAGAAGTCGCGCACCGGCCCGCGCCAGGCACCGGACTCCAGTCGCAGCGCCAGGCTGTCGCGCTCCAGCCGGACGACCCAGGGAGGGTCGCCGGGGGAGGCGCGCGGCAATTCGAAGTACATGCGGACCCGGGTCTCGCCCGGCCGCGACAGATGGACGCCCCGACCGTCGCCGACCAGCCGTGCGATCCCGTCGCCCGCCGCGAGCTCCAGGCGCACGGGCGCGGGCCCCCCGTGTTCGGGGACTGCCATGGCGACCATCGACAACAGTGCCGACCCGATCGCCAGCAGCGTTGCCACAAGGATCCCTGCCCGCATGCGCCACCCCCCGGCCGCGGTCGCCGCGAGCATACGCCCGCGGGCGCGGCGCGATGTGGACGCGGCCCGCGACGGCCCAGCCGCTACACTGGGCGCTGTTCTCGCCCGCCACTCCTCCATGCCCGCCCCCGCCAACGCCACAGGCGCGGCGCCCGCCATCGCGGCGCCGAAGAACGACTTCATCCGCCAGATCGTCCGCGAGGACCTGGGCAGCGGCCGCCACGCCGCGATCCGCACGCGCTTCCCGCCCGAACCGAACGGCTACCTCCACATCGGCCACGCCAAGGCGATCT
>CAMPJU010000100.1 GCA_946886995.1 uncultured Lysobacteraceae bacterium | reverse complement strand
GGGCTCCGACTCCCACCCGAGCCGCGCAACCACCGTTCTAAGTCAAACCAAAAAGTCGTTCGGCGTTGGCCGTGGTCGCCGCGGCAACGGCGGATTCGTCCTCGCCACGGATCGCGGCCACCGCCGCGAGCACGCCCGGCAGCCGGCACGGCTCGTTGCGCTGCCCCTGGTAGCCGCACAACGGCTGGTCGGGGGCGTCGGTCTCGAGCAACAACTGGTTCAGCGGCACCGTCGCTACCACCTTGCGGATCCGGTTGGCCCGCGGGTACGTCGCCGGCCCGCCGAACCCGAGCAGGAAACCCGCCTCGTCCAGCTGCCGCGCCTGCTCCACGCTCCCCGCGAAGCTGTGCACCACGCCGCGCAGGCCTCCCACCTTGCGGATCGCGATGATCACGTCCTCCACCGCGCGGCGCGCATGCACGATGACCGGCAGGTCGCATACCCGCGCGATGCGCAGTTGCGCCTCGAAGAAATGGCGCTGGGCGTCGCGGTCCAGGTCGTCGACGTAGTAGTCGAGCCCGCACTCGCCGACGGCCACCGGGCGTTCCCGGTCTATCCAGTCGCGGAGCAGGTCCAGGTGCACGTCGCGATGGTCCGCGAGCAGCAGGGGATGCAGTCCGTAGGCGGCATGCAACCCCGGCGAGGCTGCGCAGCAGTCGCGCAACCGTGGCCAGGTCGCCGCGTCGATCGCCGGCACCACCTGGCGACGGACGCCCGCCGCGCGTGCCCGCGCGACGACCTCGTCGCGATCGCCGTCGAAGGCCGGGTCGTCCAGGTGGACGTGGGTGTCGACGAGGTCCACTGCGGGGATCAGCGGCGCCGCTCGTCCCCGTCGACGGATTCGCCGTCGATCACGTTGCCCTTGCGCGGCGTGGCGCCGCGGTCCTTCCAGTTCGCCAGCAGCAGCGTGCCGAGCCCCAGCAGGATCTCGTCGATCAGCGGGATCGGATCGAACGGCCACAACAGGCTGATCGCGAACAGCACCGCGGTGACCTTGAACAGGGTCGGGTAGCGCAGGCGCCGCGCGAACGACAGGAACGGGACGAGCAGTGGGCTGGGCATGCGGTCAGCCTCCGGTGTGCCGGGTGAAGGCGACGCTAGCACGGGGGGCGGGGGGCGTTCAGGAAGGGCGTGCTGCAATCGCGCCGAGCAAAGCCGCGGGCCGTGCCCCGCCAGGAGCTTCCATGAAGAACAACACCATTGCCATCGCGCTCGCCTCGCTGCTCGTCGGCGGCGTGGCCGTCGCGGCCTTCCAGAACAATCGCCAGCCCCAGCCGTACGAAGAGGTGCCGGCCGACACAGCGCGCTACGCCGAAGTCGTCGCGGTCGACCCGGTCACCGAGCCGACCACCTTGTACGCCACGGTCATCGGCAGCGAGCCGATCCGCGAGACGGTCACGACCTCCACGCCACGCCAGGTCTGCAACGACGTCGTGGTGCAGGAGCGGTTGCCGGAACGCGACGGCCTGGTGGGCGGCACCATCGCGGGCGCCGTGATCGGCGGCGCGCTGGGCAACCAGGTGGGCGACGGCAACGGCCGCAAGCTGGCGACCGTGGCCGGCGCCGTGGCCGGCGGTTACGCGGGCCGGCGCATCGACCAGCGCCACGTCGGTGGCCAGGTCGTCGCCAACACGCGCACCGAGTGCCACACCGTGTCCGACAGCTCGCAGTCCTCGCGGGTCGTCGCCTGGAACGTGACGTACCGCAACCCGGACGGCACCACCGGCAACCTGCGCAGCGGCGAGGAGCCGGGCGACCGGATCCGCCTGGGCGAGGGCGAGGAGGTCGTCGGCTACGACGTGACGTACCGCCACGAGGGCGTCGAGCGCACCGTGCGCATGGAGGAGGACCCGGGCAACCGCCTGCCCATCCTCGACGGCAAGGTCGTGCTGCAGACCGCCGCGCTGGACGACGTCCCCGACCGGGGCTGATCCGCGCACCGTTTGCACCCCGAGGGGCCGGAGCGATCCGGCCCCTTTTCGTTTTTTCCGGAGTGCCCGGTCGCCTACAATGTGAAATTCCCGTCCGGAACCCCGTCCCGCCATGGCCCTCGACCCCTTCGACCTGTACGACGTCCGCTCCCTGCTGACCGAGGAGGAGCAGGCGGTGCAGGACACCGTGGCGCGCTTCACCGACGAACGCGTGATCCCGATCATCGGCGACGCGTTCGACCAGGGCCGGTTCCCGAAGGAGCTGGTGCCGGAAATCGCGGCACTGGGCCTGCTGGGGTCCACGCTCCCCGGCGAATACGGCGGCGGCGAGCTCAACGCCGTCAGCTACGGCCTGATCTGCCAGGAGCTCGAGCGCGGCGACAGCGGCATCCGCAGCTTCGTCAGCGTGCAGTCCTCGCTGTGCATGTATCCGATCTTCGCGTATGGCTCCGAGGAACAGCGCAAGCGCTGGCTGCCGGACATGGCCGCGGGCAAGGTGATCGGCTGCTTCGGCCTGACCGAGCCGCACGGCGGCTCCGACCCGGCCAACATGAAGACCACCGCGCGCAAGGACGGCGGCGACTGGGTGCTCAACGGTTCCAAGATGTGGATCACCAACGGCAACGTCGCCGACATCGCGATCGTCTGGGCACGGACCGACGACGGCATCCAGGGCTTCGTGGTCGAGAAGGGCATGGCCGGCTACGCGGCGCAGGAAATCAAGCACAAGATGTCGCTGCGCGCGTCTGTCACCAGCTCGCTGTTCTTCGACAACGTCCGCGTGCCCGAAGCCAACCGGTTGCCCAATGTCAAAGGCCTGAAGGGGCCGCTGGGCTGCCTGACGCAGGCGCGCTACGGCATCACCTGGGGACCGATCGGCGCCGCCATCGCCTGCCTGCGCGAGGCACTGGAATACTCGAAGGAACGCATCCTGTTCGATCGCCCGGTGGCCGCCACCCAGAGCGCGCAGCTCAAGCTGGCCGACATGGCGCGTCGCATCACCTCCGCGCAGCTGCTGGTGCTGCAGCTCGGCCGCCTGAAGGACGCCGGGAAGATGGCGCCGACCCAGGTGAGCCTGGCGAAGTGGAACAACTGCCGCATGGCGATCGACATCGCCCGCGAATGCCGCGACCTGCTCGGCGGCGCCGGCATCACCACCGAGCACGCCGCGATCCGCCACGCGCTGAACCTGGAATCGGTGATCACCTACGAGGGCACCGAGACCGTGCACCAGCTCGTGGTCGGTCGCGAGCTCACCGGCATCAACGCCTTCTAGAAAACCGCTGCCGATTCCCTTGAACGCCAATCTTGGTCCCACACTCGAAACCGATCGTCTCCTGTTGCGCGTCCCGCAGCGCGGCGACTTCGACGGCTTCTGCGAACTCATGGGCGACGCCGAAGCCTGCCGCCACATCGGCGGCGCCATGAGCCGCACGGCTGCCTGGCGCAAGTTCCTGCAGATGCCGGGCGCCTGGGTGCTGCAGGGCTACGGGATGTTCTCGGTGCTCGATCGCGACACGGGCGAGTGGCTCGGCCAGGCCGGCCCGTGGCAGCCGGAAGGCTGGCCGGGCACCGAGGTCGGCTGGTCGTTCAAGCGCTCGGCCTGGGGCAAGGGCTACGCCCACGAGGCCGCCGTCGCCGCCATCGACTGGGCCTTCGACCAGCTGGGCTGGACCGAGGTCATCCATTCCATCGCCCCGGACAACGTCGCCTCTCAGGCGCTCGCACGACGCCTCGGATCGACCAATCGCGGCCCGGGCACGTTGCCCGATCCCTTCGCCGACGTCCCCGTCGAGATCTGGGGCCAGTCACGCGAACAATGGCGCGCGCGCCAACCAGCCCACCGAGAGCCATGACCGCCACGACCCGGATTCCCGCGCGCATGCGCGGCCTCAACCGCGCCGAGATCTGCGACGTCAACTTCAGCGAGTTCGTGCGCGACTGGGCGGGCGAGGTCGATGCCCGGCCGGCGCCGGGCGAACCGATCCTCGAGGGCAGCGCGCTCGATGCCGCGTCGTTCCGCGAACTGTTCGAGTCGCAGCTCATCAGCCGCCACCTGGACCTGATGGCGCGCGTGCTGCGCGTGCAGGACAAGGTCTTCTACACCATCGGTTCGAGCGGCCACGAAGGCAACGCGATGGTCGCGCGCGCGTTGCGCCATACCGACCCCGCGTTCCTGCACTACCGCTCCGGCGGCTTCATGGCCGAGCGTTTCCGCAAGCTGCCGGGCATGGACCCGATCATGGATTCGGCGCTGAGCTTCGCGGCCAGCAAGGAAGACCCGATCTCCGGTGGCCGCCACAAGGTGTGGGGCAGCAAGCCGCTCTGGGTGCTGCCGCAGACATCCACCATCGCCTCGCACCTGCCCAAGGCGCTGGGCACCGCGATGGCGATCGAGACGGGCCGGCGCATCGGACACGCGCTGCCCATCCCGGGCGACAGCATCGTGCTGTGCTCGTTCGGCGACGCGTCGGCCAACCACGCCACCGCGCAGACCGCGTTCAACGCGGCCGCCTGGTCCGCCTACCAGAAGCTGCCGGCGCCGGTGCTGTTCGTGTGCGAGGACAACGGGATCGGCATCTCGGTCAAGACGCCGACCGGCTGGATCGCCAACCGCTTCCGCAGCATGGACGGGCTCGACTACTACTACGCGGATGGCCTGGACCTCGCCGGCGGCTACGGCGACGTGCAGCGCGCCGTCGAACACTGCCGGCGCACGCGGCGCCCGACGTTCCTGCACCTGCGCACCGCGCGGCTGATGGGCCATGCCGGCACCGATTTCGAGATCGAGTGGCGCAACCTGGAGGAACTGTGCGCGGTGGAGGCGAGCGACCCGTTGCTGCGGTCCGCGTCGATCGCGCTCGCGTCGGGGCTGATGTCGAAGGGCGAAGTGCTGGACCTGTACGAGGGCACGCGCAAGCGCTGCTTCGCCGCCGCCGAGGCCGCCGACCGGCGCCCGAAGCTGGACAAACTTGCCGACGTGGTCGCGCCGCTCGCCCCCTACACCCCACGCGCGGTGAAATCGGAAGCCGAGCGCACCGACTACGCCGACCGCCGGCTGGACGTCTTCGGCGGCGAGGACAAGCTGCCCGAACGGTTGCCGCCTCGGCACCTGGCCATCCAGATCAACCAGGCGCTGCACGACCTGTTCGCCAAGTACCCGGAAGCGATGCTGTTCGGCGAGGACGTCGCGCAGAAGGGCGGCGTCTACACGGTCACCAAGGGGCTGCAGAAGGCGTTCGGGCCGCGGCGCGTGTTCAACACGCTGCTCGACGAGACGATGATCCTCGGCATGGCCCAGGGGTTCGCGAACCTGGGGCTGTTGCCGATCCCGGAGATCCAGTACCTGGCCTATTTCCACAACGCCTGCGACCAGATCCGCGGCGAGGCGGCCAGCCTGCAGTTCTTCAGCAACGACCAGTACCGCAACCCGATGGTGGTGCGCATCGCGGGGCTGGGCTACCAGCGCGGGTTCGGCGGGCACTTCCACAACGACAACTCGATCACCGCGCTGCGCGACATCCCCGGCCTCGTGGTGGGCTGCCCGTCGCGCGGCGACGACGCGGTGGCGATGCTGCGCACGCTGACCGCGCTGGCGAAGGTCGACGGGCGCGTGTGCGTGTTCCTGGAGCCGATCGCGCTGTACATGACCAAGGACCTGTACGCGCCCGGCGACGGGCAGTGGCTGACGACGTTCCCGGCGCCGGGCGAGGCGCTCGAAATCGGCGAGGGCCGCGCCTACGGCGACGGCGACGACCTCGTGGTGTTCACCTACGGCAACGGCGTGCCGATGAGCCTGCGCGCCGCGCGGCGGAT
>CAMPJU010000099.1 GCA_946886995.1 uncultured Lysobacteraceae bacterium | reverse complement strand
GCCAGCAGCAACGAGAGCGCCGCCATCAGGATCCTGCCCATTGTTCCCCTCCCCGTCCCGGAAATCCGGGTCCACCTTAGCCGCAAAAGCCGGATGGGCCGCCAAGGTGCCGGGGGTCCGGCAATCCTCTCGTCCCTGATCGGCCTTGGCACGGCCCGGTGCATCCTGCAGGACGAAGAGTCCCGACTGCCCGCATGGGGGTCAACCCGACGCGACCCGCGCGCGGGCCCATCCTGCGCAAGTCACAGCAAGCCGGTCACCGGCCGTCCAAGCAGAATCAGCGCGTTACGCGATCGCGCCCGGCTTGCTGCGCAAGTCACACGAATTTGCTGAATTGGGACGTCCCGCGCACCGCGCGGCGCGATCCGCGCGATGCGGCTGCGGATTCGTGACCGACGTCGCCAACCGTGCGAGACTCCTGTCGCCATTTCCCCGCAGTGCAAAGGTCGGGGAGCGGCAAGGGGAGCAGATGTTCAACAAGCAGATTGCCGACCGCATCCGCGAGGGGCGGCGGCTGGCGGGGTTGACACAGTCCCAGTCGGCTCACGCACTGGGCGTGCACCGCGGCACGCTGGGGCACTGGGAGCGCGGCGAGGGCCACCGGCCCACCAGCCACAACCTGGCGCGCCTGGCCGAGGCGTTCGACCTCAATTACGAATGGCTGGCCACCGGGCGCGGCCTGCCGCGCGGATTGCCGCTGGATGCGATTCCCGCCGCACGCCTGGAGTGCTTCGCGCATACCGAGGAAGAGGAGCGCCTGCTCGAGGCGTTCCGCAAGCTTTCGCCGGAGCGGCAGCGCGCGGTGCTGAAGCTGGTGGACGGCAGCTAGCGGCTGCACCCGGCACGGCGCGGCGCATCGCGCATCTGGCACCATGCACGGACCGGTGGCAGCCAGGGGGCCGCATGAGCTGGGAACGCGTGCGGACCGATTTCCGGTTCGCGATCATCGTGCTGTTCGCTGCCGTGGCGATGCTGGCGATCATCCCGTTCGGCGTCTACCGGTTGCTCAGCGGACAGTGGCTGGTCGCGCTGGTCGACGGGTTCATCGTGGCCTGCCTGCTTGCCGGCCTGGTGCATGCGTGGCGGGGCGGGAGCGCGGACCGGATCGCCCTCTGGGTCGTCGCGGGCTACAACACCGGCGGCATCGCCATCGCGATCCTGCTCGGGCTACCCGGGGTCCTGTGGACGTATCCGGTGATCCTCGGCAACTTCATGCTCGTGCGCTGGCTGCCCGCGTCGATCGCGTCCGCCTGCGTCGTCGTGGTGGTGCTCCTGACGGGGGCGCTGGAGACCGGCGTCCATGCGCTGCTGTACGCCATCACCGCGGGGCTCTCGGCGACGCTCGCGTCGATCTTCGCGTACCGGACCGAGTCCCAGCGGGGACAGCTGGAGGCGCTGGCCCACCACGACCCGCTGACCGGTGTGTTCAACCGCCGGGCGCTCGACCTGGAACTGGAGATCGCGATCGCACATGCCGCCCGCACCGGTGCGCCGTGGGGCGTGGCGCTGCTGGACCTCGACCACTTCAAGCGCATCAACGACGTGCATGGACACGAGGCCGGTGACCAGGTGCTGATGGAGTTCACCGGGATCGTGATGGCCGGCAGCCGGCCCGGCGACCGGCTGTTCCGCTATGGCGGCGAAGAGTTCGTGTTGCTGCTGCCGGGCGCGAACCGCGCCACGCTGGTGACGCGCTGCGAGCAGTTGCGCGAGCGGGTCGCTTCCGGGCTGGGGCAACTGGGCGAGCCGATCACCACGTCGATCGGCGCGGCGGCACTGCTGCCGGGGGAATCGGCGCAGGCATGGATGGCGCGGGCCGACAGCGCGTTGTACGAGGCGAAGCACCAGGGACGGAACCGCGCCGTCGTGCACCCGACCGGCTAGCGCGGGTCCCGCAGGAACCGCGCCATCGACGGCGCGCCGGTGGTGGCCGCGGGCGCGGCGAGTTCGGCGGCGACGTCGATGAAGCCGCGCATCACCGCGATCTCGCGCGGGGGCCGGTTGAGCGCATCGCGCAGTTGCGGGTCGGCGCCGGCACGCAGCAGGCGGTGCACGGTGCGCAACAGGCCGTGCAATGCCGCCAGGTGGAGCGGTCCGAAGCCGCGCGGATCCTGCACGTCGAGCGCGACGTCCTCGTCGAGCAGGCGCTCCAGTCCCGCCAGCAGCACGTCCTCGTCGCAGGCACTGCCCGGCTCCGCGCGCGCGCCAAGCAACAGCAGCACCGGGGTGACGCCACCGGTCGCCGCCTGGTCGGCTTCGGCGCCGGCCAGCAACAACGTATCCAGCAGGGCGACCAGGCGCGGACGCTCGCGGGCGGTGAAGCCGTAGAGCGCCGCGCAGTGCAGTGCGCCGAGGCCCTGGGCATCGGTCGCGTCGACGCGCGCACCGGCGTTGAGCAGTTGCGCCGCCAGGTCCGGCAGGCCGAGGGCGGCGGCGAGCATCAGCACCGTGACGTCGCCGGGCAGCCGGTGTTCCAGGTCGGCGCCCGCGCCCACCAGGCGCTCGACGATCTCGCCGTGGCGCATGCTCACCGCGGCCGACAGCGCCGTGGCGCCGGTGTTCGCCGCGCATTGCGGATCCGCGCCGCGCGCGAGCAGCAGGTCGACCACGGCGCGATGTCCGCCGCCGGCGGCGCGCAGTAATGCGGTGCAGCCCTGGCCGTCGCGCGCGTCGACCGGCAGGCCGAGGTCGAGCAGCCGTCGCACCGCGTCCGCATCGCCCACGATCGCGGCCGCGGGCAGGTCCCCGGGCTGCAGCGCGCGGCGCGGCAGGCTCCAGCCGTGCCAGTCGAGCCAGTCGGCCAGGTCGCGACGACCGGCGGACAACGCCACGCCCAATGGCGTCTGGCCGTCGGCGGCGCGCTGCTCCGGCGAAGCGCCCGCTGCGACCAGCAGCTTGATCGCGGGCTCGCGGGCCAGCGCCGCGGCCAGGTGCAACGCGGTCATGCCGTGGCTGTCGCGCGCGTCGAGGGCGACGCCCTGCGCGAGCAGCCGCTGCACCAGGCGCATCCAGCCCAGTCTTACCGCGAGCGCGAGCGGCGGATCGCCGGCGGCGGACGCAGCCCAGGGGTCCGCGCCGCGGTCGAGCAGGTCCAGCGCGAAGGATTCGAGCCCGCGCGCGGCCTGGTCGCCGGTGACGCAGGCCGCCAGCCAGCGGGCCAGTCCGCCGCGACCCGCCGGCGAGATGCCGCGTCGCAGCAACGCCTGCAACGCGGGCCCGGCCTCGGGTCCTCGCGCAAGCAGGGCATGCAGTGCGGTGTCCCCCCGCGCGTCACGCCATTCGGCATCGGCGCCGTGGGCCAGCAGCCATTCGATGCGCGTGGCGGATGGCGTTGCCTCGTCCTCGAACAGCAGCTCGCCGAGTTCGCCGGGCGACAGCATCGCGGCGAGCGCGTCGAGACCGGCGAAGTCGCCGGTGCCCAGCCCTTCGCGGAGCAGCGTCGCCGGACGCCGATCCGCCGTCGCGTCGTTGCCCGCGGCCGGCGCGTCCGACACCGCGGCGGGCAGCGGATACGACGGATCCAGGGCGGCGACCAGGGTCCAGCGCCCTGCCTCCGCCGCGAGGTCGACCGCGGAATGGCCCTGCGCATCCGGCGTGCGCGGATCCACGCCCAGTTCGACCAGCCGCTGGACCAGCACCGTCGATGGCGCGTCCGCGCTGCACGCCAGGGCCAGTGCGTTGCGGCCTTCGGCATCGACGGCATCGACCTGCGGCTTCGCCGGCAACAGGCGCTCGAGCACCGCGATCCGCCCGCTGCGCGCCGCGTCCAGCCACGGCGTGCGTTGCAGGTGGTCGCGCGCGTGCACGTCGGCGCCGGCGGCCAGCAGTGCCGCGACGATCTCGGCATGACCGGCGAGCGCGGCCTCGTGCAAGGCGCCGCGGCCGTCCGCGTCGCGCGCGTCCACCCGTGCCTTGTGCTTGAGCAACAACTGGACGCCGGCGGCATCGTCTTCCTCGGTGCCCGCCGCTGCGAGCAATGCGGGCACGCTGTCGGGTGCCTCGGGCTTCGCGCCGCGTTCGAGCAGGAAGCGTGCCAGCCGCCAGTTGCCGACCGCGCACGCCATGCCCAGCGGCGTGATGCCGTCGGCATTGGCCACGTCCAGCTCGGCCGCGGCATCGCGCAACAATGCCGCGACCCCCGGATCGGAACTGCGCGCGGCGTGGTGCAGCGCGGTGTTGCCTTCCGTGTCGGTGGCACGCGGATCCGCGCCGTTGGCCAGCAGCGTCATCACGGCCTCGGGCCGGCCATGCCAGCTGTCGCGGGTGGCGGCCAGCAGCGGCGTCATGCCGGCGTGCGCGGCATTGACGTCGACCCGCCGCGCGATCAGCGCGCGCAGCAGGCGCAGGTCCGGCAGCACCGCGGCGAGCACCGGGAGGCTGCGCTGGTCCCGCGAATCCGCGGGCGGCATGGCGTCGGGAGTCGCGCCGGCATCGAGCAGCGCCAGCGCGCGGTCCACGCGGCCGCCGCGGGCGGCGTCGTAGAGCGCGGCATCGCGTGCGACCGGATCGTCGTCGACGGCATCGACGGCGGCATCGATGGCCTCTGCATCCTCCGCGACGACCTCGGCGCGGGCTTCGCCCCCGGACCGGATCCGCTGCAGCAGCCAGTGCACCAACGGCAGTGCGATGGCATACGCGCCGGCAAGGATCCACCGCGCCATCGGCTGCAGCAGGCCGGGCCAGGCCAGCAGCAGGCAACCGCCGATCGCCGCCGCGACCAGCAATGCGGCACCGAGGCCGCGCCAGGCCGCCAGGTCGTGCTGCTCGAGTGCGTGCCAGTGCGCGCGCAACCGGCCGCCTTCGCGCGGCAGGAGCGACCACACCGGCCAGGTCCGCCACACCGCGAGCAGGCACAGGCCGGCGATGGTCGCCAACCCGAGCGCGCCCCACAGGCTGCCGGACTGCCGCGCCGCGGTCATCGGCCAGGCGAGCACGGCACCGGCGGCCAGCAGGCCGACGCCCCAGAGCGCGACCAGCTGCGGGACCTCGCGGCGCCAGTCGATCGCCCTGGCATGCGTGCCGCGCGCGGAGGCCAGGGCGAATGCGGGCTGCGCCAGCCAGCCACCGAGCACGGCCGCGACGCCGCCGAAGCCGGTCAGCGCCGCAAGGACGACGCCGGCCAGGCCGGCAAGCGCGACATCGCGCCAGGGACGGCGCTCAGGCATCGGTGCCCCAGTCGTCCGTCAGCGGATCGTCCGCGGTCGACGGCGGGAACTGCAGGTGGAAGCCGCGCGTCACCAGGTTCTCGCGCACGACATCCGGGTCCTCCGTGGCCAGTCGGCGGCCGGGGACCAGGTCGACCTCGAGCACGAACTGCAGGCGACCCAGCCGGGTGCGGAGCGGTTCCGGGATGCGCCCGAAGTCGTCGCGGGCGGCCAGGTACACATACGTGTCGGCCCTTTGCGGGCTCTTGTAGACGTGGGCGAGCATCGGCAAAGGATACCCGCGCATCGGCGCCCGCAGGACGCCTCAGTGATACCCGGCGTCCGCCTCGACCTTCCCCCTGAACACTGAATACGACCACCACGTGTAACCCAGGATCGCCGGCAGCAGGAACGCGATGCCGACGCCGAGGAACACCTGCGAAGACGTGGACGATGCCGCGTCCCAGATGCTCATGTCCGGCGGCACGATGTTCGGCCACATGCCCAGCACCAGGCCGGCGAACCCGAGCGCGAAGAAGGTCAGGGTCAGCACGAACGGGCGCGCGTCGCGGCCCTCGGCCATCACCACCCGCCACAGCGCGAA
>CAMPJU010000098.1 GCA_946886995.1 uncultured Lysobacteraceae bacterium | reverse complement strand
TGTCGGCGCCCAGGCCCGGGGCCTCGTTGCGGGCCAGGGTCTCCAGTTCGTCCCGGACGCGCAGGTCGTTGCGCTCGTAGAAGGCGACGCTGTCCTTCACCGACACCGCGACGTCGCCGCGCTTCTCGCAGCCGGGCGGCTCCGCGCCCAGCGGCAGGACCTTGACGGCCTGCGCGCCCGGGGCCAGGTGCACCCACGTGCAGCCACCGGCGAGCAGGGCGGCGATGGCGAACGACAGCGGCAGGAGCTTGCGCATGACGGGTTCCTCGAGGGGATCGGATCGATTGTAGGCGGGTGCCAAATGGAAACGGGCCGGTTGCCCGGCCCGTTTCCGTCCTGCGTGCAGCGGGCGTTTATTCGCCCGCGTGGACCACCGGGTTGCCGTCGGCATCGACGATGGTGACCGTGCCCAGGTCCAGCGCGCGGATCGGCGCCTCGATGGTGTCGAGGTCGCCCACCACCACCCAGGTCAGGGCCGACGGATCGATCGCGGCGGCCGCCTCGGCCACCTGCGCCGGGGTCAGCGACTCGATCTCCGCGCGACGCTGCAGCACGTAGTCGTCCGGGCGGTCGTAGCGGACGATGCCCGCGATCGTGCCCATCACCGACCCGGCCGTCTCGTACGCGCCGGGCAGGCCGCGGATGTTGGTCGCCTGGATCTTGGCCACCTCCTCCGCGGTCGGCGGGGTCGCGCCGGTGGCGTACTCGGTGATCTCGCGCTTGAGCTCGGCCAGGGACTCGACGGTCTTGTCGATCTGCACCGGCGCGAACGCGATCCACGGGCGCTGCCCCTGCGCATCGCTGACGAAGCTGTAGGAGCCGTAGGCCCAGTGCTTGTCCTCGCGCAGGTTCATGTTGAGCCGCGAGGAGAACTCGCCGCCGAGCACCGCGTTGGCGATGTCGAGCTCGGTGGCGCCCTCGTCGCGCGTGGACGGCATCAGCTGGCCGACGAAGATGTTGGCCTGCACGGCGCCCGGCTGGTCGATCAGGAACACGCGCGGCTGGTCGGGCAGGTCGACGCGCGCCACGTCGACCGGGGCCGGCGCATCGCCAGTGACGTTCCAGTCGCCGAAATGCTTCTCCAGCAGCGGCTTGACCTCGCCCAGCGTGGTGTCGCCGACCACGACGAGCGTTGCATCGGACGGGCGGATCCACGCGTGGTGGTAGTCCACCAGGTCATCGCGCGTCAGCGAGGCGATGGAAGCTTCCGTGCCGGTGCCGCTGAACGGGATGGCGTACGCATGGCCTTCGCCGTACAGCAGCGGCGGCAGCACGCGCAGCGCGGCGCCGTTGGGGCGGGCCTTCTCCTGCTTGATGCCGGCGATCCAGCTGGCCTTGACCCGGTCGATCTCGGCCTGGTCGAAGCGCGGCTCCTGCAGCATGTCGGCGAACAGCGCCAGCGACGGGTCCAGGTTCTCCTTCAGCGCCGACAGGTAGGCGCTGGTGCCGTCGAGCGACGCGCCGGCACCGAGTTGCGCGCCCAGCGCCTCGGCCGCCGCGCGGAACTCGAGCGCGCCCATGTCGCCCGCGCCCTCGTCGAGCATGCCCATCGCGAAGCTGGAGGTGCCGAGCCCGTCGGACGGATCCGCCTTGTAGCCGCCCTGGAACAGGAAGCTCATCTGCACGACCGGCACGTCGTGGCGCTCAGCCAGGATCACGCCGATCCCGTTGGACAGCGTGGTGCGCTGCAGGTCGGGGAACTTCAGGTCCGGGAAGGCGTCGGGGACCGGCACGCCCGCGCTGCGGTCGACGGTCGATTCGGTCGTCGTGTACTGCGGATCGACCTCGGGCAGGTCGAACGGTGCCGGGGTGACGGCCTCGTCCTCGGCCAGCGGCGTACGCTCGCCCGGCACGACGACCAGGGTGTGGTCGCCATCGCCCAGCCATTCGCGCCCCACCGCCTGCAGGTCGGCGGCGGTCGTGTCCTCGATGGTGTCGAGCGTGTCGCGGAAGCAGCCCGGGTCGCCGGCGAACACTTCGCAGGCGGCCAGCACATCGGCCTTGCCGCCGAAGCCGCCGATGCGCTCGATGCCGCGGATGAAGCCGGCGCGGATCACGGTCTTGGCCTGCTCCAGTTCCTCGGCCGTCGGGCCCTCCTCGACCAGCTTCCGGACCTCCTCCTCGATGATCGCCTCGATCGTCGCGGGCTCGACGCCCTCCTTGACGTTCGCCATCACCAGGAAGTTGGAGCCGAGCTGCGACTCGCCGACGAAGGTGCTGACGCTGTCGGCGAGCTTGTCTCCGTGCACCAGCCGCTTGTCCAGGCGCGAGGTCGCGCTGCCACCCAGGACCTGCGAGAACAGGTGCAACCGGTCGATGTCGGTGGTGTTGGCGGCCGCCACGTTCCACGCGCGGTAGACGCGCGCCTGCGGCACGTTGTCCTCCATCACCTCGCGGGTGTCCGCGGGACGCCGGGCGACGTCGACCGGCGGCTGGGCCATGGTCGGGCCTGCCGGGATGTCGCCGAAGTACTTCGCGACCTTGCGCTTCGCCGTCTCGACGTCGATGTCGCCCGCCAGCACCAGCACCGCGTTGTTCGGGCCGTACCAGGCGCGGAACCACTGCTTCACGTCATCCAGCGAGGCGGCGTTGAGGTCCGCCATCGAGCCGATGGTGCTGTGGTGGTAGGGATGGCCTTCCGGGTACAGCGCCTCGCCCAGCTTCTCCCAGACCTGGCCGTAGGGCTGGTTCAGCCCCTGGCGCTTCTCGTTCTGGACCACGCCGCGTTGCTCGTCGAGCGCAGCCTGGTCGACCGCTCCGAGCAGGTGGCCCATGCGGTCGGACTCCATCCACAGGGCCATGTCCAGCGCGGTGGTCGGCACGTTCTGGAAGTAGTTGGTGCGGTCGGAATTGGTCGTGCCGTTCTGGTCCGTCGCGCCCACCATCTCGAACGGGGTGAAGAACTCGCCTTCGTGGTTCTCGCTGGCCTGGAACATCAGGTGCTCGAACAGGTGCGCGAAGCCGCTGCGGCCCTTGGGCTCGTCCTTGCTGCCCACGTGGTACCAGATGTTGACCGCGACGATGGGCGCCTTGTGGTCTTCGTGCACGATCACGCGCAGGCCGTTGGGCAGGGTGAACTCCTCGTAGGCGATGTCGACTTCCGCGACTTCGCCGGCGTCCTGCGCAAGCGCATGGGACGGGACGAAGGCGAAGCCGCCGACCGCGGCGGTCAGGGCCAGCGCGAGCGCGCCGTGCCGGAGGGCCGAGAGCGGCCGGTGCGATGCAGTCATGTGTCACTCCCCGAAATATGGATGAACAGCAAAGTCGGGCGCAGGGCCCCACGGGGCATCCTAGCCGGGCGCGGCGCGGGGGACATAGGCCACAAGTCCGGATCGCCGTGGGTGGCCTAGACTGGTGGGATGTCGACGACCTACGCACTGGTGACAGGCGCGAACCGCGGCCTGGGCCTGGAATTCGTCCGCCAGCTGCTCGGCCAGGGGCGCCGGGTGGTGGCGACCTGCCGCCAGCCCGGGCGGGCGACCGCGCTCAATGCCCTGGCGGGCGAACACCCGGGCCGGTTGCGGGTGCTGCCGCTGGATGTCGCCGAGGCGCGCTCGCGGGACGAAATGGTCCGCGAGCTGCCCTTGCTGGCCGGCGACGACGCCCCCGTGCGGATCGACCTGCTGCTCAACAATGCGGGTGTGCTGCATTCCGGCGAGCGCTTCGGCAACGTCTCCGCCGCCAATCTCGACGACAGCCTCCGCACCAATGCGGTCGGGCCCTACCTGTTGGTCCAGTCGCTGGCGCCGCTGCTGGCGGACGGGGCGCGGGTGGCCAACCTGTCGTCGCAACTCGGTTCGATCGGTGGCGCAGCGCGATTCGGCACGCTCAGTTACGCGATGTCCAAGGCGGCGCAGAACATGGCCACCGTGCAGCTGGCCCATGCGCTGGCGCCGAGGGGAATCGTGGTCGTGGCCCTCCATCCGGGCTGGGTGCAGACCGAAATGGGCGGTGCCGGCGCGCAGGTCACGCCCGAGGATTCCGCGCGCGGGCTGCTCGAGGTCATCGCGGGCCTCGGGGACGGCGACACCGGCCACTTCCTGGATTGGCAGGGCAACACGCTGCCCTGGTGACGGCGGGTCGCGGCATGTTCGACGTCATCCTCCACGCCCCGGAAATCCCGCCGAACACGGGCAACGTGATCCGGTTGTGCGCGAACACGGGCGCGCGCCTGCACCTGGTCGAGCCGCTCGGGTTTTCTCTCGACGACCGCCAGTTGCGCCGCGCGGGGCTGGACTACCACGAGTACGCCACCGTGCGCGTGCATGCGTCGCTCGAGGCGGCGCTGGCGGCCATCGCGCCGCCGCGGCTGTTCGCACTGTCCACGCGCGGCACCGTGCGCTACGACACGCCTGCGTATTCCTCCGGCGACGCATTCATGTTCGGCAGCGAAACCGCTGGCCTGCCGGCGCATGTTCTCGGATCCGTCCCGGATGCCCATCGCCTGCGTTTGCCGATGCGGCCAGGCAACCGTAGTCTCAACCTGTCCAATGCCGTTGCGGTAGTCGTCTACGAGGCATGGCGGCACTGTGACTATGGGGGCGCGGGCTGAGCGCAGGTCGGTCTGCGGGGTCTTGCGACACGACATGCGACACACGACACATGGGGGATGTGGAATGAAGGCCTACGCGACCGGGTTCCTGTTGCTGGCGACACTTGCGGTCCACGCTGCCGGCGCAACGCCGCCGGCCAGCGCCGCCGCCCCGCAACAGACCGCGCCATCGCCCAAGGTGTCGGCCCAGGCTGCGCGCGCCGCCCGCGAGGACGGCACGGTCCGCGTGCTGGTTTCCCTGCGACCACCCGCTGCCGGAATCGACGACCTTCCGCGACGCAAGCGCGAGGTCGGCGAACTCGTCTCGTCCGTTCTCGCCGACATGCCGCAGGGCACCGCCGTGCACCGGCGTTTCGTCGTCGTGCCGGCGATTGCGCTGGAAGCGGATCCGGACACTCTCGCGCGGCTCGCTGCCGATCCGAACGTCCGTCGGGTGGACATCGATGCGCCAGGCAGCGGACACGCGGTGGCGCCGGACGAAGCCTCGCTGCTGAACCAGGTCACGGTCCTCGAGTCGCTCGGCTTCGATGGCGCGGGACAGAAAGTCGCGGTCATCGATTCCGGCGTCGACATCGACCATCCGGACCTGGCGTCGCGCCTGGTCGCCGGCCAGTGCTTCTGTTCCAGCATGCAGGGGTCGCAGGGCTGCTGCCCCAATGGCACTGCGACGCAATCCGGGCTGCTCGGCGCCCAGGACGACAACGGGCACGGCACCAACGTCAGCGGCATCATCGGCGGCGCAGGCACCATCGCGCCACGCGGGGCGCTACCGGCCGTGCAACTGGTCGCGATCAAGGCGCTGGACGCGGACGGCTCGTTCTGCTGCAGTTCCGACATCGTCGCGGCGCTCGACTGGCTGCTGGTCAACCACCCCGACCTCGCGGCGGTGAACCTGAGCCTGGGTACCGCTGCGCTGTTCCCGGGCCATTGCGACGGCGCGACCGCGTACACGATGGCGATGGCCCAGGCGGTCGATGCCTTGACGGCCAACGGCACCGTCGTCACGGCGTCCACCGGCAACCAGGGATCAGAGGCGACGACCGCCGCCCCCGCGTGCATCGCGAACGCGGTGGGCGTCGGGGCGACCTGGGACTGGTATTACGGCTCGGTTACGTTCCTGGGTTGCACCGAGGACGGGACACGACCCATGCAACCGGCGTGCTTCAGCAACCACTCCTCCGGCACCGACCTGTACGC
>CAMPJU010000097.1 GCA_946886995.1 uncultured Lysobacteraceae bacterium | reverse complement strand
TCGACGGTGCCGTCGTCGCGGACCTGAACGCCGCCGTCGCGGCGGACGCGGCGATGAATGCCGACATGGCCGCCGATGACGCCGCCGATGCGGCGGCGATGGCCAATGCCGCCCTGAAGGCGACCGAGACGGGCTCCAATCCGATCGGCACCGCACAGCAGGCCGAGGCCGCCGAACGGGCCGCGCACGCGGCCGCCGCCGGCGCGATCAACGCCGCCACGACCGCGGAGGTGGCGGCATCGGCCACGGCCCAGGCCGTCGCCCCGCCGCCGGTGGTGCCGACCGCCATGCCGGTCGTCCCGGCGCCGTCGAGCAACGCGCAGGTCGTCACCGTCAATTCCATGCCGGGCAACTCGATCTCGAGCAACTACCAGATCGACTTCGACGCGACCGACAAGAACGACGACGGTGTCATCGTGCGCAGCGAGATCGCCGCCAACCCTGACCTGCAGCGCGAGTTCCACGTGGTCGACCTGGACAACAACGGCCAGCTCACCCGCGTCGAACTCCAGGACTGGATCGACCCGCTGACCCTGCAGTAGTCAGCCGCCCGCGGCGTGCCGCCACAAGGCACGCCGCAACGGCGCGATCCACCCGGCAAGTCCCAGCAGCGGCCCCCGCAACGCAACGGGGGCCGCTGCTTCGTTGCTGAAGACGCGATTGATCGCGGCGAAGGCACGCGCGGACACCACCGCATCGCTTCGTCGCTCGCGCGCCCAGCGCGCCAGCCCGGCGTCGCCCGCCCAGTCCCGCGACGCGGCAATGGTCGCGATGGCGTGCCGGTGCAATGCCGCCGCATCCCGCAACCCGAGGTTGACGCCTTGCCCGGCGAGCGGATGCACGACGTGCGCCGCATCGCCCACCACCACCACGCGCCCCGCGAGTTGTGACCGGGCCAACTGCGTGCGCAACGGAAAGGCCGCCCGTGGCGATACCGGCGCCAGGTCGCCGAGCCAGCGATCGGATGCACGGGTGAGCGCCTGCCCGAAGGCCGCGTCCGGCAACGCAAGCAGGCGCACGGCCTCCTCCTCCGGAAGCGTCCACACGATCGAACTGGCGTGCCCTGCATCGCCGAACGGCAGCAGTGCGAGCGGGCCACCCGGAAGGAAGCGCTGCCATGCCGTGTCTTCGTGGGACCGGGTGCCGCGCACGTAGCCGACGATCGCGCGCTGGCCGTGGCCCTGCCCGTCGACCTCGATGCCGGCCAGCCCGCGCACGACCGAAGCCGCGCCATCCGCCGCCACGACCAGGCGCGCCGCCAGCCGGCTGCCATCGGCCAGCCCCAGGATGGCGGTCGCCGGATCCTGTTCGAGCCGCTCCACCGCGATCCCGGAGTGCACGGCCACGCCCGCCTGCGCCATCGCCGCCCACAGGCGGTCGACCAGCAGGCCGTGCTCGACGATCCATCCGAGCTCCGGCCGGCCCATCGCGTCGGCATCGAACGCGAGCTCGCCGCCGCCGGCCGCGTCACGCACCCGCATCCGCAGGTAGCGATGCGCGCGCGCGTGGCGCACCGGGTCCCAGGCACCGAGCGCGTCGAGCCAGGCGACGGTGTCCGGTGCGAGCGCATACACGCGCAGGTCCGGCGCGTCGGCGGACCAGGGCGCCGGCACCCGCGCCTCGATCAGCGAGACCGACATCCCTAGCCGTGCGAACGCGAGCGCGGTGGCAGCGCCGACCACGCCACCGCCGACGACCGCGACATCGCACGATGGCTGTCTGGTCACGAAACGTCCCTGCGGGCGAGCGCCGGCGTGTGGCCGCGATAGCCCATGGCACCCCCCACCAGTGCGCCCTGCGTCGTGGGCGACGCCGCCAGCGCGACCAGTCCGAGCGACCGCAGGAAGCCGGCGGCGACGCCCGGGTTCGCCGTCAGCCTGGCAAGCCCGTCGGAAAACGCCAGTGTCCGAGCACGGTCCTCGCGACGCCGCTGCTCCCAAGTGTCGAGCACGCCGGGCGCCCCGCAGTCGAACGAGACATCCGCCGCACGGCCGGCCTCGACCAGCTCCGCCAGCGCCAGCGCATCACGCAACCCGAGGTTGAACCCCTGTGCGCCGACGGGGTGCAACGTCTGCGCCGCGTTGCCGACCAGCAGCGCGCGCGGTGCCGTGGTCCGCGCGGCCACCACCTCCACCATGGGGTAGGAGGAACGCGCGCCGCTCTGCAGGAACCGTCCCGCGCGCCAGCCCATCGCCGCCTGCAGGCGTGCCAGCCACGCCGGCTCGTCGAGTGCGGCCACGGCGCCGGCCTCGTCGGCCGACACCCCGTGCACCACGCCATGGTGGCCGTCGGCGCGCGGGAGCAACGCGGTCGGGCCGTCGCGGCCGAACCGCTCCCAGGCGGTCCCGTCGGGTGCCCGCGACAGCCGCACGCGCGCAACCAGCAGGACCTGCGCGTAGTCGTGACGCGTCGCGTCGATGCCCAGCGCATCGCGCACGCCGCTCGCCGTGCCATCCGCGCCGACGAGCAGTCGCGCGCGCAAGTCGCGCTGGCCTTCGGGTCCTTCGATGCGCACGACGCGCGCGCTTCCCTCCACGCCCGGCGTGCCCACGAAACGGGCAGGTCGATGGCGCTCGATGGTCGGGACTTCGTCGAGCCGCGCCTGCAGTGCGTCGCCGAAATCGCGCGCCACCACGACCTGGCCGAACGCACTGCGACCGTGGTCGGCCGCATCCAGCACGACCCGCCCGAAATCGCCGCGACGGCTGGCATGGATCCGCCTGATCGGTGCAGGTGGATTGCGCAGGTGGCGCATCACGCCCAGCGCCTGGAGCGCGTTCACCGCCGCTTCTCCGAAGCTCAGGTTGCGCTGGTCGAATACGTCCGGCAACGCGCCGGGCGGTGCGGCGTCGACCAGCGCGACACGCGCACCCGCGCGGTCGAGTGCGATCGCCAGGCATGCGCCGACGAGGCCGCCGCCGACGACCACCACGTCATGCACCACACCCTGCCCGTCGGCTGCCATCGCGCTATGCTAGCGCCCCCGCCGGCAGAGCCCCCTCGCGCATGAACCAGCATTCCAAGGCACCCGCCTCCGTCGCGCCCGGCCCGTGGGTCCTGGCGGCGCTGATCCTCGTCGCCGCCCTGTCCCGCCTGTTGCCGCACCCACCGAACTTCTCGCCCGTCGAGGCGATCGCGCTGTTCGGTGGCGCGTTCTTCGCCTCCCGCGCGCTGGCGGTGCTGGTGCCGCTGCTGGCGATGCTGGTCGCCGACCTTGCGCTCGGCCTGCTGCACGGCGGGCTGTATGCCGGTTGGTTCGGCAGCGCCGGGTTCTGGCTGGTGTACCTGTGCATCGCCGCCTCGGTCGTACTCGGCTTCGGCCTGCGCGGCCGCGCGCGCGCCGGCAGGGTGCTGGCGTACTGCCTCGCCGGCTCGGTGCTGTTCTTCGTGGTCACCAACTTCGGCGCCTGGCTCGCCTCGCCGATGTATCCGCGCTCGGGCACGGGACTGCTGCAGGCCTACGTCGCGGGCATCCCGTTCTTCCAGTGGACGCTGCTGGGCACGCTTGCCTACGCGGCGCTGCTGTTCGGCGGCTTCGCCCTGCTGCGCGCGCGCCTCCCGGTGCTCCGCCCCAGCACCGTCTGAAGCCGCGGTGGGCAACCGCCTCTCGAAGATCTACACCCGCACCGGCGACGACGGCACCACGGGGCTAGGCGACGGCAGCCGCGTTGCGAAGGACGACCCCAGGGTCGACGCCTACGGCACCGTGGACGAGGCCAACTCGGCCATCGGCCTGGTCCTCGCCACGGACGTTCCGGAAGGCATCGAAGCGTTGCTCACGTCCGTGCAGCACCAGTTGTTCGACCTCGGTGGCGAGTTGTGCATCCCCGGCCACGCGGCCATCCGGGATGCGGACATCGATGCGCTCGAGCGCGCACTGGACGGATACAACGCGGACCTGCCCGCGCTGAAGGAATTCATCCTGCCGGGCGGCGGCGAAGCCGCGGCACGTTGCCACCTGGCCCGCACCATCGTTCGCCGGGCCGAACGTGCGACGGTCGCGCTGGCACGGACGGAAACCGTCCGCGCCGAGCCCATCCGCTACCTCAACCGCCTGTCGGACCTGCTGTTCGTCCTGGCGCGGGTCCTCGCCCGCGCCAGCGGGCATGGCGAGGTGACGTGGCGGCACGAACGCCGGGCTACGCCCCGCTGAACTCCAGTGCCGCCGAGTTGATGCAATAGCGCAGGCCCGTCGGCGGCGGCCCATCCGGGAACACATGCCCCAGGTGCGACCCGCACCGTGCGCACTTCACCTCGGTCCGGCGCATGCCATGCGACTCGTCGAACGCCTCGGAGACGGCCTCCGGCGAAACCGGCCTGGTGTAGCTCGGCCAGCCGCTGCCCGAATCGAACTTGTCCGCGGACGAGAACAACGGCGCATCGCATGCGGCGCACGCGTAGGTTCCCTCGGCCTCGTGGTTCCAGAAGCGGCCCGTGAAGGGCGGCTCGGTGGCCGAGCAACGGCAGACCGCGTATTGCTCGGGGCTCAGGCGCTCGCGCCATTCCGCGTCGGTCTTCTCGATTGCCATCGCCAGCCTCCCGGGGCCCGTGCAGGAGGCGGCAAGTGTCGCGCGCCGGCTTCCTTCCGGCGTGAACACGACCATGACGGTCCCGTTGCCAAGCTGCGCGCGCATTGCCCGGGTATGGGGGATGCGGCAAGCTAGCCCCCCGCCGAACGGATCTCCGCGTGCGCCCTGCCCTCCGCCTGCTCCCGCTGCCGTTCTGCATCGCGCTGTCGCTGTCGGCCCGGGCCGAGGACCCGCCGCCGGACTTCTCGCTGTGCCCGATCGGCGATGCCATCCCCGCGTTCGACGACGCGCAGGCCCCGAGCGGGGCCCCGGGCGACCGCGCCAACCGCCCCACCGACATCGACGGTGACCAGCTCGCCGGCGTGCAGAACGAGAACCTCATCGTCAGGGGCAACGTCCAGTTGCGCCGCGGCGACCAGTTCCTCGGCACGGACAAGCTGACCTACGACACCGACAGCGGCGAGTACCTGGCGGAGGGCAGCGTCCGTTACCAGGATTCGGGCATGCGCCTGGTCGCCGAGAGCGCCCGGGGCGACCAGGACAGCGACACCCATCGCCTGGAGGACGTGCGCTACCAGCTCGTGTCGCGGCGTGGCAACGGACGCGCGGACGCGATCACCCTGGAAGGCACGACCGGGAGCCTGGTCGGGTCGACCTATTCGTCCTGCGACCCCTCGGACCGGCAATGGGAACTGCGCGCCGGCAAGATCGAGGTCGACACCGAGACCGGGATGGGCACCGCCCGCAACGCGACGCTGCACATCCGCGACGTCCCGGTCCTCTACGTGCCGTGGTTCGTCTTCCCGGTCGACGACCGGCGACGCACCGGCCTGTTGTATCCATCGATCGGCACGTCCTCCCGCAACGGCTTCGACTGGCGCCAGCCCATCTACCTGAACCTGGCGCCGAACTACGACGCCACGCTCGAGCCCCGCTTCATGAGCAAGCGCGGCTTCATGCTGGGAGGCGAATTCCGCTACCTGGCCGCGCAGGGCGCAGGCACGTTCGAGGCGGCGTTCCTGCCGGACGACGACCTCGCATCCAGCGAACGCGCCGAGGAGATCGCCGACGGCGTGCCGCCGGAGAACCGCCGCAAGGACGACCGTTCGCAGTTCAGCTTCAACGGCTACCAGAACCTCGACCGGAACTGGCAGGCACGCGCGAGCATCAACTGGATCAGCGATCCGTATTACGTCGAGGACTTCAGCAGCAGCCTGGACAACCTGTCGCCGGTCTACCTGGC
>CAMPJU010000096.1 GCA_946886995.1 uncultured Lysobacteraceae bacterium | reverse complement strand
AGCAGGTCGGCGTTGCGGCCGCGCAGCAGGAACCGCCCGGTCGCGTCCAGTTCGACCAGGTCGGCCAGCGCGGTGGGCGCGGCCAGGTGCGGTGCCTCCACCAGCGTGCCGTCCGGCCGGGGGTGCAGCCGGATGCCGGCAAACGGTGACCAGGCCGGTTCCGTCGCCGTTCGACGCCTGGCGAAGATGCAGGTCTCGGTGGACCCGAACAGCTCGCGCACCTCGCAGCCGAACCGGGCCTCGGCCTCGGCGGCCACCTCGGGCGACAGTGGTGCGGTCGCCGACACGATGCCCGCGAGCGGGGGCAGCGACTGGCCCGCGGCCAGCAGCGCGCGCAGGTGCACCGGGGTGGTGACCAGCAACCGGGGGCCCGCCGCCTCGTGCAGGGCCCGCGCGATGTCGGCGGGGAACAACGGGCGCGCCGCATGCACCGTCGCGCCGCCGAGCAGGGGAAGCATCACCGACAGCTCCATGCCGTACATGTGCTGCGGAGGCACCGTCGCGATCACCGTCGGGGCCTCGCCGGCGCCCCACAGGTCGCGCAGCGCGTCCAGGTTCTGCGCCGTGCTCGTGCGGAAGCTGCCCCAGGTCTTCGCGTGGGCCTGCGGGCGCCCGGTGCTGCCCGACGTGAAGCCGACCACGGCCAGCGCGTCCCCCGCCAGTTGCAACGGTCCGCCGTCGGCCTCCGGCAATTCGTCGGGCAGGCACAGGTAGTCCGGCGGCGGCAGGCCGAGCTCGGTGTCGCCGAGGCTCCACGCGCCCGGGTGGCCCGCGAGCACTTCGTCGACTGCGGCAGGCGCGCGCGAGGGGGGCAGCAACGTCGCCTGGCCGCGCAGCGCGGTGGCACACAGTGCGACCAGGAACCGGTAGCGGTCCTCGCAGAGGTTCACCGCGAAACGCCCTTCGGGCAGCCGGGCCGCGACGCCATGGACGTGGCGCAGGAATCCGCCGAGCGACACCGCCCGACCGTCGGCGAACGCCACGGTCCGGCCGGGGTCGCCGACCGGCATCGCCGGCTGCGCGCGCGCCATCGGCCCGGGTGCGCCGACGGGTGGGGCGGGATCCGTTCCGATGACTGCCGACATGCGCATACTTTACGCCGACATGTCGCCCCAACCGCCCCTGCCGCCGACCCTGCGCTGGACATGGCGCGACCATGTCGCGGGTGTCGCCGCGGAAACCGTCGCGCGCGCCTGGCTCGGCCCGTTGCTCGGCCGGGCGCCCGACGAGGTGCCGATGCGCCGCGACGACCATGGTCGTCCCCGCCTGCAGCCGCCATGCCACGAGTTCGACGCCGGCTGGAGCCACAGCGGCGAGGGGCTGGTGGTGGCGTTCGGTCGCGGGCTGGTGCTCGGGATCGACCTCGAATGGACACGTCCGCGGCCGAATGCGCTCGCGCTCGCGCGCCGGTTCTTCGCGACGCCGGAGGCCGACTGGCTGCATGGACTCGCCGAGCCGGTGCGCGAAGCGTCGTTCCTGCGCCTGTGGTGCGCGAAGGAGGCGATCCTCAAGGCGCACGGCCATGGCCTGTCCTTCGGCCTGGCGCGCGTCGTGTTCGCCGATCGTGGCGGCGCGCTGGTGCTGGTGGCCTGCGATCCCGCGCTGGGCGCGCCCGGCGACTGGCGATTGCACGAATGGAGTCCGCGTCCCGGTTATCGTGCGGCGCTCGCATGGCGCGAAACGCCGTGCCCACCGCTGCCCGAGGACACGGCCGATGCCTGAAGCCAACGACGCCGTGCATGACGCGGCGCTCCGCGACGAATTGCGCGCGGGATTGCGCGCACTCGCGCTGGACGAGGCGCTGGCGTCGCCCTTGCTGGCGTACCTGTCGCTGCTGGCGCGCTGGAACCGTACGTACAACCTGACCGCCGTGCGCGACCCCCGCGCGATGGTGGCGCGACACCTGCTCGATTCGCTGGCGATGCACCGGGCGGTCGCGCCGCTCGCCGCGCGTGGCGGATCGCTCGCGGACCTGGGAACGGGCCCGGGGCTGCCGGGGATCCCGCTGGCGATCGCGTTCCCCGCGCTGCAGGTCGCGCTGGTGGAGAGCAACGGCAAGAAGGCGCGCTTCCTGCGCGAGGCGGTGCGCACGCTCGGACTGGCGAACGCGCGCGTGGTCGAGGCGCGGTTCGAGGCCGTGGTCGCCGACGGGACATTCGACGCGAACACCGCGCGCGCGCTGGCCACGCTGCCCAGGATCCTCGAGCTCGGCGGCCATCTGCTCGCTCCCGAAGGCCGGCTGCTCGCGATGAAGGGCGTCGTTCCCGGCGACGAGATCGCCGCGTTGCCGCCTGGCTGGCGCGTGGAGCGCATCGAGCCGCTGGAAGTGCCCGGACAGGAGGGCGAGCGGCACCTGGTGGTCGTGGCCAGGGGCTGACCGGGACGACGGTCCCGGCGGTGACCGGCGGCAGGCGGCATAATCGACCGCTCGGCCGGCACGCCCGGCCTCCGAGCACGAGGGGACGCCGAGCCGCATGGCCCGCATCATCGCTGTCGCCAACCAGAAGGGCGGGGTCGGGAAGACCACGACCGCCGTCAACCTGGCCGCGGCGCTCTCGCGCACGCCGCAACGGGTGCTGCTGGTCGACCTTGACCCGCAGGGCAACGCGACCATGGGCAGTGGCGTCGACAAGCGCGAGTTGCAGGCCTCGTCGACGGACGTGCTGCTAGAGGAAATGCACGCACCCGACGCGATCGTGCGCACGCCCGAAGGCTACGACCTGCTGCCGGGCAACATCGACCTGACCGCGGCCGAGTTCGAGCTGATGGACGAGGACGGCCGCGAATTGCGGCTGCGTCGCGCGCTGGAGCCGCTGCGCGAGCGCTACGACTTCATCCTCATCGACTGCCCGCCGGCGCTGGGGCTGCTGACCCTGAATGCCCTCACGTCGGCGGACTCGGTGCTGGTGCCGATGCAGTGCGAGTACTACGCGCTGGAAGGCCTGACCGCCCTGCTCGAGACGATCGATGCGCTGACGACGAAGCTCAATCCGGGGCTGGAGGTCGAAGGCGTGCTGCGTACCATGTTCGACGTGCGCAACAACCTGGCCAACGCGGTCTCGGCGGAACTGGTCCAGCACTTCGGCGACAAGGTGTTCCGCACGGTGGTGCCTCGCAACGTGCGCCTGGCGGAGGCGCCCAGCCATGGTCGCAGCATCGTGGGCTACGACGCGGCCAGCCGCGGCGGCGTGGCTTACCTGGGGCTGGCGGGCGAATTGCTGCGGCGCACGCGCGAGCGCGCGGGGCGCGCGATGCCGGCGGCGCCACAACGGAACACGGAGACGGTGGAATGAGCGTGGTGAAGAAGGCTGCCCCGAAGAAGCGCGGACTGGGGCGTGGCCTGGAGGCGTTGCTGGGACCGAAGGCCGCCGCCGAGGCGGCCGCGATGGAACCGCAGCCGGGCGAGTCGCTGCTCCGCCTGCCGGTGGCGCGGCTGCAGCCCGGGCAGTACCAGCCGCGTCGCTCGATGGACCAGGCCAAGCTGGAGGAACTGGCGGAGTCGATCCGCGCGCAGGGCGTGATCCAGCCGATCGTGGTGCGCGAGATCGCGCAGGGCGCGGACGGCGCCGCACGCTACGAGATCATCGCCGGCGAGCGTCGCTGGCGCGCGTCGCGGATCGCCGGCCTGGACGACATCCCGGCGGTGGTGCGCGTGGTCGACGACCACGCCGTCGTCGCGATGGCGCTGATCGAGAACATCCAGCGCGAGGACCTCAATCCGCTGGAGGAAGCCACCGCGCTGCAGCGCCTGATCGACGAATTCCACCTGACCCATGCGCAGGCTGCCGACGCGGTCGGCCGCTCCCGCGCGGCGGTGTCCAACCTGCTGCGGCTGCTGGAGCTGCCCGACGAGTTGCGCGCGCTGGTCGAGACGCGCGCGCTGGAGATGGGCCATGCGCGCGCGCTGCTCACCGTGGCGCCGCCGGCGGCGATCGCCCTGGCGCGGCAGGCGGTCGAGCACGGGTGGTCGGTGCGCGAGGTCGAGCACCGCGTGCAGCAGCTGTCGGCCGGCAAGGTGACGCCGAACCGCACGCGCAAGGCCACGCCCGGGCGACCGCAGGCCGACATCGCGGCGCTCGAGCGCGAGCTGTCCGAATCGCTGGGATCGCGCGTGAACGTGCTGCACGGGCGCGGCGGCAAGGGGCGGCTGGTGATCCACTACAGCGACCTCGAGACGCTCGACGGCGTACTCGAGCGGTTGCGCAGCAAGGGCTGAGCCCTGGCACATGGCCGGCACGCCGCAGCTGTCGGTGGTGGTACCGGTGCATGACGAGGCGCGCAACATCGCGCCGCTGGTGCGCGAAGTGGTGGCGGCATTGCGCGGTGGGGTCGCATTCGAACTCATCTACGTGGACGATGCATCGCGCGACGCCACGGCGGCCGAGCTGCAGGCGTTGCGCGGCGAGGTGCCGGAGTTGCGGGTCCTGCGGCATGCCACCCGCGCCGGCCAGAGCCTGGCGATCCGCAACGGCGTGAAGGCGGCGCGTGCCGCCTGGGTCGCCACGCTCGACGGTGACGGCCAGAACGATCCCGCCGACCTGCCGAAACTGCTGGCCGAGCGCGATGCCGCGGCCCCCGAGGTGAAGTTGCTGACCGGCTGGCGCGTGGCGCGCCGGGACACCGCGGCGAAGCGCTGGGCCTCGCGCGCCGCCAACGCGATCCGCCGCCGGCTGCTGCGCGACGACACGCCCGACACGGGCTGCGGCACCAAGCTGTTCGAACGGGAGGCGTTCCTGGAGCTGCCGTATTTCGACCACATGCACCGTTACCTGCCCGCGCTGGTGCAGCGTGCCGGGTGGCAGGCCCTCAGCCTGCCGGTGAGCCACCGCGCGCGGTCGAGCGGGAGCTCCAAGTACGACAACCTGTCCCGCGCCATCGTCGGCCTGCGCGACCTGCGCGGCGTCGCCTGGCTCATCCGCCGCAGCCAGGTCGTCCGCGTGGAGGAACTGCCATGACCCCCGGCTTCATGGATGCCGAGATCACCCGGCTGGCGTGGACCGGCATCCACCTGACCCCGTGGAAGGCCATCGGCCTGACCGGGGCGTTGATGTTCGGCACCCGCTGGCTCGTCCAGTTCTGGGCCACCCGCCGGGCGGGGCGGCCGGTGATCCCCCGGGCGTTCTGGGTCATGAGCCTGGCGGGCAGCCTGATGACCCTGTCGTACTTCCTGTTCTCGGCCAAGCAGGACGCGGTCGGCGTCCTGCAGAACCTGTTCCCGGCCTTCACGGCCGCGTACAGCCTCTGGCTCGACATACGACCACGGACTTGGCAGGAGCCGCCCGGACCGGCATAATGCCCGGCTCGCTGCGCCCGGCCCGTCGATGTGCCAATCGATCGCCTGCCGCGAGGCCGAGGGTTCCCGGGCTACGGGGACCGCCCACGGACCTTCGAGGGTCCCCGCTCCAGGAGTCGACATGTCCCGCGTCTGCCAAGTCACAGGCAAGCGCGTGCAGACCGGCAACAACGTCTCGCACGCCAACAACAAGACCCGCCGCCGCTTCCTCCCCAACCTCCACGAGCGCCGCTTCTGGGTCGCCTCGGAGAACCGTTGGGTCAAGCTGCGCGTTTCCGCCGCCGCCCTGCGCACCATCGACAAGAACGGCATCGACACCGTCCTCGCCGACCTGCGTGCCCGCGGCGAGAAGATCTGAGGAGGATCACACCATGGCTTCCAAGCGCGACAAGATCCGGCTGATCTCCTCGGCCGCGACCGGTCACTTCTACACGACCGACAAGAACAAGAAGAACACGCCGAACAAGATGGAGATCAAGAAGTACGATC
>CAMPJU010000095.1 GCA_946886995.1 uncultured Lysobacteraceae bacterium | reverse complement strand
CGCTGCTCCTCGCCGTAGACGTGCATCAGCACGTCGGACTCGTCGAGGATGCCGACGATCGCGTCGCCGTCCATCACCGGCAGCTGCGAGACCTCGTAGAGCTTCATGCGCTGGTAGGCGGTGACCAGCAGGTCCGCCGGGCCGACCACCACCGTGTCGCGCTGGGAGAACGGGCGCAGCACCAGGTCGCGCAGGTCGCCGTGTGGCTGGCGCTCCAGGAAGCCGTTGTCCAGCATCCAGTAGTCGTTGTACATCTTCGACAGGTACTTGTTGCCCGTGTCGCAGACCAGCGTCAGCACCTTCTTCGGCGTCTCCTGCTCGCGGCAGTACTTCAGCGCGGCTGCGAGCAGCGTGCCGGTCGACGAGCCGCCGAGGATGCCTTCCTTCTCGAGCAGTTCGCGCGCGGTCAGGAAGCTTTCGCGGTCGCTGATCGCATAGGCCCTGGACACCCGCGAGAAGTCGGAGATCGACGGCAGGAAGTCCTCGCCGATGCCCTCGACCATCCAGCTGGCGGACTTGTCCGACAGGGTGCCTTCGTTGATGTATTCGGCGAGGATCGAGCCGACCGGGTCGGCCAGCACGAGTTCGGTGTGCGGCGACTGCGCGGCGAAGCAGCGCGACAGGCCGGTCATCGTGCCGGAACTGCCGCAACCGAACACCAGCGCGTCGAGCCCGCCCACCTCGGCCATCTGCCGCAGGATCTCCGGCCCGGTGCCGAACTCGTGCGCGGCCGGGTTGTCCGGGTTGCCGAACTGGTTGACGAAGTAGGCGCCGGGCGTCTCGCGGGCGATCCGCTCGGCCATGTCCTGGTAGTAATCCGGATGCCCCTTGGCGACGTCGGAGCGGGTCAGCAGCACTTCCGCGCCCATCGCCTTGAGGTTGAAGATCTTCTCCCGGCTCATCTTGTCCGGGACCACCAGCACCAGCCGGTAGCCCTTCTGGCGCGCGACGAGCGCGAGCCCGATGCCGGTGTTGCCGGCGGTGCCCTCGACCAGCGTGTCGCCCGGCCTGATGTCGCCGCGGCGCTCGGCCGCCTCGACCATGCTGACGCCGATCCGGTCCTTGACCGAGCCGCCGGGGTTCTGGCTCTCGAGCTTGAGGTAGAGCTCGCAACGGCCGGCATCCAGGCGTTGCGCCTTGACGATCGGCGTGTCGCCGACCAGCTCGAGGACGGACTGGTGGACCATGGGCAAGCGCTCCTGCGCCGCGACAGGCGGCATGGCCACCGATTATCGCCGTTCGTCGGCGCGTGGGCGCGCAGTGCGCGCGAGCGGCGCCCGCCGACGAGGAAGGCCGGCGCCGCCCGCGCGATTCGAGGCGTCCGGCGCGCGGCACCGGACGCGGCAGTGGATTGCCTAGTGGTGGAGCCGGTCGTACATGCGCGTGAGCCGGTCCTTCGCGGCCAGCTTCTCGCGCTTCATCTGGGACAGCGTGGTGTCGTCGACCGCGAGCACGCCGAGTTCGGCATCCAGCACCTGCTTGTCGAGCTCCTTGTGGCGGTGGTACAGCTGCCGGAACTCGGTGTTGGCCTTCATCAGCGCTTCGAGTTCCACCTGCGGTTGCCCTTCGAACATGGAGACCTCCTGCGTGGGTACGTGGCGCGCATGCAGAAACGCCCCGGCCTTGTGGGCACGGGGCGCCTGGTGCGTTTCGGGGGGTGTTGCCGGGCTTGCCTGCGTCCGCGCACTCGGTGGACCCGGCCGGAAAGCGCTTCCGGCGGCGTCCTCCTGGAGTGCTGGCGCGTGCGACATCGGCCTGGCTCGCCAGGCGGCGAACAGGACCGCCCGGATGATTGACCCTACTCCTCCCCCGGGCGTCCGGCAAGGCGTTCCGGAGGCCTTCGCCGGGCCGCCATTCAGGGCGGTCCGGGCGGTCCTAGAGGTCGTCTTCGGCGTCGTCCGCGGCAGCCTCGGCGGCCTCCGCCTGGCGCAGCAGTTCGGCCTCCTGGCGGGCCAGTTCGGCCTGCCGCTCGCGGGCGGCGCGCAGCCGGTCCGCCTGCTCCCCGGCGACATCCTGGATCACGGCCTCGGCCGCCTCCCGCGCGGCGGTCTCGGCCGCGGCGGCCTCCCGCAGGCGGGCCGCCTCCTCGGCGCGCACCTGCGCCTCGACCCGCAACCGTGCAGCTTCCTGTCGCGCCCGCTCGGCCTCGCGCCGGCTGGCCTCGACCATCAGCTGTCCGTACTCCAGTTCCAGCGCCGTCGCATGCGCCTGCATCGCACCCGCCCGCGCCGCCAGTTCGGCGGCCTGGACGCGCAGGTTGGCCACCAGGCGAGCATCGTCGCGGTCGCCGCGGTCCGCGGCCAGCAGCTGGTCCAGCGCCTGGCGGGCACGCAGGCGTTCGTAGTCGGCATGGCCCTGCAGTGCGACGTCCGCATCGAGCAAGGCGAGGCGCTGCGCAAGCCCGCCGGCGCTGGCTTCCACGCCGCCCGCTGGCGGCGGCGGAACCATCGGCACGTCGGCACCGGCCACGGTGCCCAGCCGCGCGCTCAACTCGGCGATGGCATCGATGCGCTCGGCCAGCGCGCTCTCCGCGATTGCGGCGCGGCTTCGCGCGCGCGCCAGGTCGGCCATCGCGGCCGCGGCCACTGCCAGCTTGCGGGCTTCGTCGTCGTCGCCGGCGACCAGAGCGGACTGCGCGCGCCCCAGCGCGTCGCGGGCCAGGCCGATGTCGCGCGAGGCGTACTGGTCCGCGTCGGCCGCGGTCGCGGCGGACACGGCCGCCTGCGCGGCATCCACTTCCGCCGTGGGCGGCGGCAACGTTGCGCACCCGGCGAGCGCGAGCGCGGCCAGGACCGTGATGGCGGTCCCGCGCGCCCACTTCCAGGCCCTGGGGAGTCGTGCCGGTTTCCGGAATCGTGCGAAGCTTGCGTCCATGGTGGCGGCTGCCGTGTCGACGGATGGCGGCCATTGTGCCAGCCGATCGCGGGGGGAACGAATGGACATTGGCTACTTCCTGAAGCTGATGGTGGACAAGAACGCGTCGGACATGTTCCTGACCACCGGGGCGCCGGTCCACGTGAAGGTCGAGGGCAAGCTCCACCCCCTGGGCAGCACGGGCCTGCCGGAAGGGATGGTCAAGAAGATCGCGTATTCGCTGATGGACGAGGGACAGGTCCCGGTGTTCGAACGCGACCTGGAGCTGAACACCGCGATCGCCCTGCCCGACGCCGGCCGCTTCCGCGTGAACGTCTTCAAGCAGCGTGGCGAGGTGGCGATGGTGATCCGCGCCATCAAGGGCGTGATCCCGTCGATCGAGGAACTGCAGCTCCCGCAGGCCCTCAAGAACATCATCATGGCGCCGCGCGGGCTGGTCCTGATCGTGGGCAGCACCGGGTCTGGCAAGTCGACAACGCTGGCCTCGATGATCGACCACCGCAACAGCAACGCGACCGGCCACATCCTCACCATCGAGGACCCGATCGAGTTCCTGCACACGCACAAGAAGTCGCTGGTGAACCAGCGCGAAGTGGGCATGGACACCCATGCGTTCCACAACGCGCTGAAGAACGCGATGCGCGAGGCGCCGGACGTCATCCTGATCGGCGAGATCCTGGACGCCACCACCATGGAGGCCGCGATCTCCTTCGCCGAGACCGGCCACCTGTGCCTGGCGACGCTGCACTCCAACAACGCCGACCAGACGCTCGAACGCATCCTCAACTTCTTCCCCGAGACGGCACACAAGAACGTGCTGATGAACCTCTCGCTGAACCTCCGCGCGGTGGTCTCGCAACGCCTGGTCGTCGGCATGGACGGGCGCAGGCTCCCGGCGACCGAGGTGCTGATCAACACGCCGCACGTCCGCGACCTGATGCGCCGGGGCCAGGTGCACGAGATCAAGAAGGCGATGGAGGACTCGCTGGAGGAGGGCATGGAAACCTTCGACCAGTGCCTGTTCCGCCTGCACAAGGAAGGCAAGATCGAGATGGAGGCCGCGTTGAACGCGGCGGATTCACGCGACGGCCTGGCGCTGAAGTTCCGCCTCTCGGAAGGCAGCAGCGGCGAGCACGATCCCTACGCCGACGTGTTCGGCCAGGACGAGACGGTCTAGGAGTCGCGCCTACAGGGACGCGGGGGCGTCCGGTTGCGCTTCAGGCCGGGCGTCCGCGAATTCGGGGAGCGCCAGGCAGGCGGCCTCGATGCGGACCAGTGTCGGGTAGGGCTCGAAGTCCAGCGAGAACCGCCGGGCGTTGTAGAGCTGGGGGATCAGGCAGCAGTCCGCGATCGTCGGCGCTTCGCCTTCGCAGAACTCGCCGGTGGCCGGGTGGTCGTGCAGCATCGCCTCGCAAGCGGCCAGGCCCTCGCGCAGCCAGTGGCGCACCCACTCCTCGCGCTCGGGCTGGGGCACGCCCCAGGTCTGCTCGAAATACTGCAGCACGCGCAGGTTGTTGAGCGGATGGATGTCGGAGGCGACCACCTGTGCCAGCGCGCGCACGCGCTGGCGACCGCGCGCCGAGCTCGGCAGCAGCATCGGCGCGGGCCAGGTCTCGTCCAGGTATTCCAGGATCGCCAGCGACTGCCGGAGCGTGCGGTTCCCGTGCTGCAGGACGGGCACCAGGCCCTGCGGGTTGGCCTCGCGGAACTCGGGGGAGTGCTGCTCGCCGCCGTCGCGCAGCAAGTGCACCGGCACGGTCTCGAACGGCAGGCCCTTGAGGTTGAGGCCGATGCGCACCCGGTAGGCGGCGCTCGAGCGCCAGTAGGAGTACAGCCGTAGCCGATCGTTCAAGCGTCCTTCCCCCGCAGCCGAGTGTCCCTTCGCACGCCCACGATAATCCTCGCGGCGCGCGCGCGGAAGACCGCCCGTCGCGGCGGCGGGCCGTTCAGGGCGCGGGTTGCCGCTCGATCCGCTGGTCGATCGCGCCGAAGATGCTGTCGCCGTCGGCGTCGAGCATCTCGATGCGCACGCTGTCGCCGAACGACATGAAGGGCGTCGACGGCTTGCCGTCCCGCAGCGCCTCGACCGTGCGTCGCTCGGCGAAGCACGACGCGCCCTTGCCGGTGTCCTCGTTGGCGATCGTTCCCGACCCCACGATGGTGCCTGCCGACAGCGGGCGCGTCCTGGCGGCATGCGCCACCAGCTGCGCGAAGTCGAACTGCATGTCGACGCCCGCCTCGGGGGCGCCGAACCATTCGCCGTTGACGTGGGTGACCAGCGGCAGGTGCACCTTGTTGCCCCGCCACGCGTCGCCCAGCTCGTCCGGCGTCACGAACACCGGCGACAGGGCCGAGCGCGGCTTGGACTGCAGGAAGCCGAAGCCCTTGGCGAGTTCACCGGGGATCAGGTTGCGCAGCGACACGTCGTTGACCAGGCCCAGGAGCTGGATGTGGCCGGCGGCCTGTTCCGGCGTGGCGGCCATCGGGACGTCGTCGGTGACCACCACGATCTCGGCCTCCAGGTCGATGCCATGGGCCTCGTCCACCACCCGCACCGGGTCGCGGGGGCCGAGGAACCCGGCACTGGTCGCCTGGTACATCAACGGATCGGTGTAGAAGCTCTCGGGCACCTCCGCGCCGCGGGCACGGCGCACGCGCGCGACGTGCGGCAGGTACGCGCTGCCGTCGACGAATTCGTACGCCCGCGGGAGCGGGGCCGCGAGTTTCGCGATGTCCAGGTCGAACGCCCCATCGGCGCTGCCATCGTTCAATGCGTCGTACAGCGCATTGAGCCGCGGCGCCAGGTTGGACCAGTCCTCCAGTGCACGCTGCATCGTGGGCGCGATGCCGGTCGCCTGCACCGCGCGCGAGAGGTCGCGCGAAACGACGACCAGGGTGCCGTCGCGAC